>DUKX01000241.1 GCA_013329085.1 Methanofastidiosum sp.
GTTTATAGCTGTGGTGTAACAGTATTCACAATCAGAATAAGTTGGAGATTGAAGAGTAATATCAGCATCTAGGCCTGCTGCAGGAGTTACATTCCAAGTGATAGTATTGCCAGAAATACTCCCCCCTCCTGCGTTTAATATAGAAAATCCATCTGGTATAGTATCCACAACAACTATGTTTGAAGCAGAGCTATTACCACATGATGTTGGGCCAGAATAAGATGCAGTGATGTTGTAAGTAATTTGCCCCCCTAAATACATCTGTGCTGGAGCACCGGTCTTAGAAACTGAAATAGAGGGAATATTTGAAACTGAATAACTTCCAATCTTAACAGGCGGGTAAAAAGGCACTTCACAATATAGATATTCCGGCCTAAAAATAATGGTGCCTGCAGATAAAGACCCACACCACCCACCAGATGGAACTAAATCGAAAGTAAGATTAGTAAGCCCATTTGGAATATCTCCTAAAATGAATTTGCCCCCACTATAAGATGCCCCAACTGGGGAGGTAATATTTGCAACAGTTAAACTTCCAAAATCAGCAGATAAATTAAAATCATAAGCTTTTCCACCGGTATTTGTAATTGGAATAGTAAAAGTGTTCCCGACACCGCAGTAATTAATATTAAAAGAAGGAACAGTATAATCTATCTTCGGTGGATTTGGTTGAAAAGCGATGCTTGCTATAGTTTCTTGAGTTTGGCAAACTCCACAACTTCCCCATGTAACACTAGCAGTATCATATAATTGGTTACACCCAATAACTTTTGCACTTATTTGTATTTGTACCTTATCGTCTGGATCCATATGCGAAAGAGCAGGAATTTGTGTAGATGTCCACTCGAAGATTCCAGGAACTGTTTCAACTCCTGCAGGTGAAGAAGAAATGTATTGTAATCCCGGCTGTAACGTATCTGTTATAACTACATTTTCAATTGGTCCAAGCCCCGTGCTTGTTACAGTTATAGTCCATGAAACATTTTCTTCCAATGTAGCATTTTGAGTAGAAGGTGTTTTTTCTATTGTAACTGCGCCCGGATAAACGGTGATTGGTTTTGTAAAAGATAGAGAGTGTGAACTATTATTATAATCGTATGTACCATTTGCAGAAATATTTCCGACTTGTGCATTGCACAAAGTGTTAACTCTGATCTTTTTTATATCAGAAAGACCTGGGCCTAAGGAAGATACATTGTGTGTAAGGGGGTCAGAAGTGCTAAATCCTATTGGTAGGGTAATCGCATAGTTGATATCAATTGCAGTTTCATTGACTGAAGTATTTCTTAGTGTCACATTATAATCATAAGGATAACAATTATAGACTGCAGCATTTCCGTCAATGCTTATATCTATGATCTGAGCAGATACAGATATTATAGAAAAACTTAGTATAGAAAGTAATAATATAAAAATAATCGATGGTTTATTCATGCAATATAAAAAAAATTCTAATATATAAACTTTACGGCATTGGTAATCAATTACTGAATATAAAATAGCAATAACTATAAATTTGATTGAATAGAAATATAATAAAATAGAAAAACAATAACGATAAACGTTATTTCAATATTATTCAAATAAAAAATAAAAATTTATTAAAGTCCTTTAAACGCTTTGTCAATTAGCTTTTTCTCAGGAGGTTTTGTCAGTAGACTTACAATTATCATAAGTGCAACTGATACGGGTATTGCAATGAAAAATGGGTCAAGCTGAGTAAGTGAAGCTTTTGCATTTAGTAATACTGGTTTCCCAAATATCCATTGACATATCCTCAAAGGCTCAGATTCAGATACTTTGAAGAATAATGTCCATATTACCCAGGATAAGAATCCTCCGGTCATTGAAACTATTGCACCTATTCTTGTTGACTTTCTCCAGAATAAGGCTCCTGTGTATGCGGGCAAGAAAACTGCACTGCACATACCCATGAATATTGTTGTACCTCTGGCAATTATTGCGGGGGGGAGTACATACCCTAAAGCAAGGGATACTAAGACTGTTGCACCAATCCCGATTTTTGTCACAGTTACGGCATTGATTTTTTCTGAAGCATTTTTGACCCAAACGTGGTAGAAGTCATGCCCAAATGAAGTGCCCATCGCATGAAATTGCCCCGAAATAGTAGACATTGCAGCGGAGATTAGAGTAATCATAAATAGTATAACAAACCAACTTGGGAATCTGTAGTTGACATATTCTGGTATCGCAGAATCGGTCCAGTAAACATACTCTGAAGGCCTTCCAACAAGTTTACCATTTGTATCGTACTTAAAGTACTGATCTCGTATCTCTTGATTTGATAACCCTGGCTTGTATTCGGCCTTTATTACTTCCACGCCTTCTTTTTCAAAATATGCATTGGTAAGGGATCCAACTGTAAAAGCAACACCTGTCATCAAAAGGATGAATACTCCTCCAATTCCAACTGCTTTAGTAAGGTCACGTTTGTTTTTTGCAGTCATGCAACGTACGGCAAGCTGAGGTTGTGCAAGTACCCCTACACCAACTCCAAATATCAGGCCCATGATCACAGACCAGAATATCCCCTGCGTATCATTTAGCCCGCTGGCGTCTGCTGGAGTATTCCCAAGACTCATTGTGGGAAAAGAAGTAAATCCCTGATGGCCAAATATACTGAGAGGCGCCCCTTTATTAGTCAGCATTGAATATGAATCTGTAAGCTGGAAATTCTCAAGGGACTGGTGAGCTTCAGTTATACCCCCAAATGCAGCATAAGTACCAACTAAAAGCAGTATCATTCCAACTGCCATTATAGTTCCCTGCAATGCATCGGTGTATAACACTGCCAATAGTCCTCCAAATAGAACGTAACCTGCGACTATCCCAGTCATAACTATCAAAGCTAGATTGAAATTCAGATTAAATGTTGATTCAATCATTCTTGCTGCCCCAATTATCACAACTGACGTATACAAAGGCATGAATATCGTGATAAGAAGCCCAAAAGATCCTTGTAAGGTCTTGGAGTCGAATCTCTTACCGACTATTTCGGGGAATGTCAATGCACCTAGATTTTGCCCAACGTGTCTTGCTCTGTTTCCCCATACGACAAACGCCAAAAATATTCCGACAAAAATATTCATGAACGTAAGCCAGAGAAGTCCCATCCCAAACATAGAGGCAGAGCCCCCAAATCCCACTATTGCCGATGTACTGATAAAAGTAGCACCGTAAGAAATCGCAATAATGTAAGGGTGGACATTCCTTCCAGCCAACATATAATCTTCCTTGTTTTTTGTTTCCTTCCACCCTTTGTGGGCTAGGAAACCAGTAACAGCAAGATAACAGAATATTACAATAATTGATATAGCTGTATTCTCCATAATATCACTCTTTATTCTCCTTCAATTTGACTACAGACCACACTACACATAACAGAGTGGACAATAAGGTCAACAGATACGCTGACCATACCCATGGATCAGAAATTCCGAACATTTTAAACCACAAGTCAAATAAGAGTTTAATATTTATAAATATTTCGCGTGTAATACGAATTTTTTGTTAAAATTATAATATAACTATTATAATAAAAATTTATTAATCAAATTAATTAATTATACGGTAAAATAAATATTATTTCAAATATCGACATACAATATCTTTAAATATTGTATAATCCTCTATTTTTATATTAACACATTAAAATTAAGATGGGGTTTTGATGGAACTTTGGAATTTTATTCTAAATAGCCAGAAGAGAATGGATATACTGGATCAATTGTCCCTTACCAATCCTCAAAAAAGCCTTGACATTGCAAAGAAACTAGAGATGAGGTGGCAGGATGTTTCTACCCAGTTAAATCTCTTTGTTGAAAAAAAGCTTGCTGCCAAGGATGGAACCCAGTTTTATCTATCCAAACAGGGACAAATTTACAAATCACAGATCAAAAATCTCCAAGACCTAGAAAACAATGTGGAGAAATATTCCGATTTTATTGAAAAGCATAATATAGAAAAGATTCCAAACTGTTTTGTTAGAGATTTTTTGAGTTGGGAAAAAAATAAATTGAGTCATCTTACATCCCTTGATGTGTTCCCATTCATCTCAAAAAATGTAAAGGGGTCCAAAACTGAACATCTGGGCGTATTCTCAAGAATTTCAAAGGATATCCAAGATATATTTTCTGGAATGGGCGATGGCGTAAACCTCAGGATAATATATCCAATAGAGGAAATAAACAAACTAAATAAAAATGACTATCTCTTGGACAATCAAAAATATGAAGTGAGATTTGTAGAGAGAAAGGATATGTACTGCGTTATGCAGGTTTGCGATAGGAATTTTTCTTGGATAGGATTTGAAGACCATAAAAATGAATTCGATTATCTTAACATCATAGAAGGAAATGATACCAGATTTCTAGACTGGTCGATATCAAACTTTGAATTCCTATGGAAGAATTCTAAAAAACTTTAGGGATATAATGGATTTTCCAGATAGATTAACAAAGGCATTTGAAGTAACTGAAAAACATTTTGATTCTATAAATATCGAAAGGGCGATTTTTTTATCTTACTACTGTGATCTAAAAGACTGCAAATTCTGTTATATGTCTACCATAAAATCTGGCCCTAAAAAAGGATTAAGAAGTATTGAATCACTTTTTGCCGAAGCTTTTCTTGTAAAAATGGCAAATTGGAAGGTTGAGTTCTTATCTTCAGGTTATGGCGTTTATGATACCAAAAAAATAGCAGATATAGCCAAAGGAATTGCCTGTATAACTGGCGAACCAGTGTGGCTAAATACTGGAATACTTGAAAAAGACGATCTATCTGTTTTCGAAAATGAATTGAAAGGTGTCACTGCATCGATAGAAACTTTTACTGAAGAGCTGTTTCAAAAACTCTGCCCTTCAAAAAACTGGGATAAGCTAATAAATTTCTTGGATATTGCAACTGAGCTTGGATACAAGAAAGGCGTTACAATAATATTGGGTATTGGTGAGAAGAGAGAAGATCTTGAAAATCTTTTTGAGATAATCAAAAATTACAAGATAGATAGGGTGACATTTTATTCCTTGAATCCCCACAAAGGAACTATTTTTGAAGATTCAGTGCCCCCGACTTCTTTATACTATCTTGATATTGTTTCAGAAACAAGATTAATGTTTCCCGAACTAGAAATCGTTACAGGTATTTGGTCGGATAGAATTAATTTAGTTGGGCCTCTATTATTGGCAGGTTCAAATGGAATAACAAAGTTTTCATGGAAAAAGTTTTACGGATCTAAACTTAGAAAATCTCTCACATCAGAGATACAAGAATTTGAAAAGATTTCAAAAAGAAGATTCAAAGGGAGCATGACAGATATATCACTGCTCCAGAATAAATTAAAATTTCCCGAAGATCCCTTATATAAAAATGAAGCTGTTGAAAAAGAGATAATTGAAAGATCAGATCAAATAAAGGAAAGGATAGAATCTTACATTTCTGAAATTAGACTACTTAAATGAGTCAAAAAATTCCTTCAAATCAGCCTTTACAGTTCCTGGTAAATGGTGCCACCTGATACCTCGGATAGCACCTTTCAATCCTTGAAGCATACTAAAACATGCACCGTCGTCAATGGTCTTTATTCTGATAAATGCTTCTTTGCTTCCCAATGAAATCAATTTTTCAGGCGTATCGATGCCAACAGCTATGAGTTTCTTACTGACTTCTTTGCCTATGTTTGGCATTCCAGTTAATTCCATATTACCCACTTCTTTCAGACTTTCTCTTTTCCTCAAAATATTTTCTCTCCTCTATCAAATCAAGGATTAGCTTATCAAAATTCCATTCAATGTTATGCTCTGTCAGGACACAAAACAAAGGCTTTGCTATGTTTATATCTGAAAAATTATATAGGAGATACCGTATTTCCTCATCCAAAAAATCTAGGAACATCAAAACCTTATCCTGTTTATCTTCGAAGAAAGAGTTTTCATTGCTTTCAACTATTTCTGCTATTTTGATATTTTCTTTTCCAGATGCAGAGATTATTTCTAGACTAATATTAAATTTTTGATCAAGGAAGCTTTTTATTTTATTAACATCCTCTTCAGGGTAACCATAAACAACAATATGCTTTTGCTTTTTCATGAAAAGTTAGAATAATTTTATCTTTATAACTTCTTTGCAAAGATTTTTGAACTATACCTTTTTGGAGTAGAGATCCTCTTTTAGGAAGGGTATAAGTGCAAGTTTAAGTGCAGAAACGTAAAGGTCCTTTCTCTCGACAACTCCATCTGTTAGAAATCCAACGGCCCCGCCTTTTCTTTTGATTTGAGCATCACCTGTTACCTCAGCCATTACATCTCCTAGTTCAATGCCTTCAAGAACTTTTTCTACAGCACCGGTCCATAGTTCAAACATAGGCGACGTCCCAAATCCTATATTTCCCTTGTTGTCCATTATACATGCTACCCCGATGCCAAACCACTTTGAATAAATATTGATTACTCCACCTTCAATTCCAACAAAAAAAGATGCGCCAATCTTTGCCTTATCATCTAATTTTTTTAAGACTTTGGCACGGTGCTCTGCACCTTCAAAAGTTTCTTCGTCCACAGGTTGATCGGGCACTGAACTGCCTACTTCTATCCCTTCTACTTCAATATCTTTAAAATAAGAAGAAAATGCTTCCATTGCAGCATCTATCTTCACCGGATTCTTAGAGCCTACTAGGACCTTCATTATCGAGATTATATTCAAATTACTTATATATTTTCTGGAAAACATAGGATTATTCTCACGAAACCTTTAAAAACTCCTTAGAACTCATTTGTCTATCTTATGGAATGTGGATTCAAGCGAAATGCTTGCCGAACCATAAGGAGGGATTTATTTGGGATATTACAAATATATGGAAGAGGCTTGGAAAAAGCCCAAAGAAGGTTATACACGAGAACTTTGGACAGAAAGATTAATCCAGTGGAGAAAGGAACCTACAACAATAAAGGTTGAAAGACCAACAAGAATAGACCGAGCGAGAAAACTTGGTTACAAGGCTAAAAAAGGATTTATTGTTGCAAGAACTAGAGTCTTAAGGGGTGGAAGAAAGAGACCTACAATAAAAGGTGGTAGAAGACCTGCAACAAAAGGTATCTTGAGATATTCACCAAAAAAGAGTCTTAAATGGATTGCAGAAGAGCGTGTTCAAAGGAAGTTTCCAAATCTTGAAGTCTTAAACTCATACTGGGTTGGCGAAGATGGACAGCGTGTCTTTTATGAAGTCATTCTAGTTGATCCTTTTGCACCAGAAATATTCGCAGACCCAAGAATTAACTGGATATGCGAAAGACAGCACAAGAGAAGAGTATTCAGAGGTTTGACCTCAGCAGGCAAGAGATCAAGAGGACTTAGACACAAAGGAAAAGGCGCTGAGAAATTAAGACCTTCACTTAAAGCCCGAGGAAACAGAGGTAAGTAAGGTTGAATCCGTTTGGTATCGCATGGATACAAATAGAGACATTTTCGCATGCAACTGAAGATATAGAGAAAGTAAAATCTGTACTTTCCAAATTTTTTTCTTTTGATATTTCTTTTAATGAAAATAAAACATACGGCCATTTTGGCAATGAAATCACAATAATTAATGTTGAGCTTTCTAAAAACAAAGAGATAAAGGATTTCGTTTCAAATTTTTTAACAATAGTTGACAAAAGCTACATCCTTGAAACTCTAGAAAAAAGGCTTGATGCAGATGGGATATTGTTCATCCGGATGGGCAAGGAAAGAGTATTTAACGATGATTTTACTATTGATGATAACGGTGACATACTAATATCAATGAAGTTTGTCACATATCCAAAAAGTAGGGAAAAGGTTATCGAGAATGGGAAGCTACTATTCGGCAATTGATCTTAGAGGTTATCCTTCATCTTATTTTTCAAAAACAGCATTAGTTAAACCTGTTAATGCAGAAAATTATAAGGCTGTTTTAGATAGCTTTGACAAAAATAAAACAGAGGGCATTCTTTTTGGCATTGAAATTGACGATGAATCCAGAAACGCTAAGAAAATTATTAGAAGAGCAGAAGGCATAGATGTCATAATCTTCAAAGGCAGGGATTCAAAAGAAAATAGAGAAGCGCTCAAAATAAAAGAGATCACTTTTATGTCTAATCCCGATAATCTTGACAAAGTTTGTTTTGACCTGGCTAGGGAAAATTCAATTGGTTTTGAATTAAACATCCAAGATATTGTTAACACCCAGAGATACAGAAGGACAAAGGTGCTAGAGACTAATAGAGAGTTGCTTAAGGCTTATAGAAAGTTTTTATTTCCAATAGTTTTAACTTCAGGTGCTAGAGATGCAAACGAGATCAAAACCCCTTTGACACTTGTATCCTTTGGGTGTATAATAGGTATGGACATAAGGGAAGCCAAAGGTGCAATTACTACTGTTCCTGAGATGTTAATTAATAAAAAATAAATTAATACTTGATTGTGAAGAAATCATTATTTGTTCCATTAAAGACATAACCAGTGACTATTATTTTATTGTTTTGATCAATTGCCACATCAAGCGAATAGTCATCTTTTCCACCGTTATACGGCTTCTCCCATAAAATATTGCCTCGTGGGTCATACTTTATTGTATAAAAATTCTTGTTTTGATCCTTAGTAATATACCCTGTTACTATTATGTTGCCTGTTGAATCAGTTGCTAG
>DUKX01000210.1 GCA_013329085.1 Methanofastidiosum sp.
ATAGGAACTGCAATAGGAAATGACTGGAAATTTGGTGATTCTGGTGGAGTTTATGCGGGTATCAGTGGCCACGCAAACGGCTCCATCTTCCGAAGAGTAACCGTATCCGCCATAAAGTACGGAGCATACGGATCGCCTCCGACATCCGGCAATGTCTTCATCAAAAAGACTGCGACAAGTACTGCGACCATGACAGACAATGACGGTAATCTGGTGACGCTGGTCACGTCTGATTCAATTTGCGATTTTCCTGCGGTGTCCAATGTCCGGCTGAATACGGCCTTTGACAATAGCAACAAGGTCGGGACTTGCGCGGTTCCGGCAGCTGCTGCGGTGTCATTGGGTGTGGCTGTGGATAATACGACAGGGACAGCAATTCTGGATGGCGCGAGTGTTCGGGCTGCTATTGGGATGTCTTCGGCCAATTTGGATACACAGATTGGAAATATCCCAACTTCAGTGTGGGCATCAACAACCCGTACATTATCAAGTTTTGGCACACTGATTGCTGATATCTGGAGCTATGCGACCCGTACCATCACAAGTGGCGGAATTACTGTTGCTGAGATTTGGGACTCACTATTGACCAGTATCCTGACAAGTGGATCTATTGGTAAGCTTATTAAAGATAACTTAAACGCCACTGTATCCAGCAGATCAACTTTTGACAGAAGTACTGAATCGGTTGTTGCTTCCAATATGGTATCAGAACCACCTACCGTAACGGCTATAAGACAGGAAATAGATAATAATTCTACTAAGCTAACATCAATCCTTGCAGATACAAACGAACTTCAAACAGATTGGGCCAATGGTGGCAGACTTGATCTTTTATTAGATACAGTTGCAGTACCTGCTGGAACGAATACCATAACTATTACTATTAATGATGGTACTGATCCGATTTCAGATGTTTCGGTGTATATTTATGACAATACAGATGCTGTTTTTATTACAAATAAAACAACAAATACTTCTGGAGTAGCAACGTTTTATTTAAATGATGGATCATATAAGGTTAGATTGAAAAAAGCTGGTGTCACTTTTACAAGTCCTGAATCATTGACAGTATTCGGAAATACGACTGATATCTATTCAGGTGAAACCGTAAACATTGGAGCCCCTGATGATTCAGATGTTTGTCGGGTTTATGAATACTGCTATGAGCAAGACGGTTCTACACCACTGATGAGCGTAACTGCCACAGCAATGATCAAGTCTATACCGTATGATTATGATAACAAACTTCATAGTACGCAATCGACAACGGGAATTTATGATGCAACATCTGGCTTTCTTTATTGGGATATTGTCAGAGGTTGTAGAGTTTTAGTAACAATCACAGAGCTTGGCATTTCAAGTTATGTTGATATTCCAGATGCCAGTACTGCACGATTAGCTAATTTACTTTGATCTTAATAACTCAGTTATGATAAGCTTAAATTAAGTGGGATAGGCAGGGCCGTACACCTTGCTGATAAACGAACTCCGACGTTTCCCACTTTCTTAAACTCACATCGGAGCAATTCAAATTTCTTCATAGGTCGGAGGATTAAAAATGGGTACAACATCACTTACACTTTTTGAAAATGAAACATTTGGATCAATCCGTAGTCTTGAAATTGATGGTGAACCTTGGTTTGTAGCTAAGGATATTGCTGGGGCACTTGAGTATTCAGCAACAGAAGCAATGACTCGGAGACTTGATGATGACGAAAAGGGTACGTCAACATATAGTACATATGGTGGTATACAAAACATATCAATTATAAATGAGTCTGGTCTTTATTCTGTTATTTTGAAAAGTTCAAAAAATAAAGCTAAGGCGATGCAAAGATGGATTACATCGGAAGTAATTCCTTCAGCAAGAAAAATGGCTGAAATCATAAAAGCTTTGAATGAGTTTGAAATTCCAGATGATTTGCCAGATATGTATGTTTATGCTATTCGTGAAAAGCAAACTGGAAATATCAAAATTGGTATATCAAAAGATCCAGAAGAACGCTTAAAACAGTTACAGATTGGTAATAGTAGTGATTTGGAATTAGTAACATACAAAAAAGCTGATAATAGATTTAAAGATGAAAAGGCATTGCATCTTGGAGCTATGGCATATCATATTCGAGGTGAATGGTTTAATGAATGTGCTATGGAGGTGATGCAATGAATAACATTGTTGAATTCGCATTTGAAAACAAGCAGGTTAGAATTACAGATCAGAACGGAGAAAATTGGTTTGTTCTTAGAGACGTTTTGGTTGCAATGGACACTAAAACAACAAGACAGGAAGCTGTCAAAACAGTTGAAGATGGACTTGGAAACGAGGTGGTCAAATCCATCCCCCTTCAGACAGCAGGTGGGATTCAAAACACATTAATAATTTCAGAACCAGCAGTAACTTATCTTTTAGCTCGTTCAAATACTGAAGAAGGTAAACGTTTAAACAAATGGATTCACACTGAAGTCTTACCATCTATCCGTAAAATTGGTTCCTACTCAGTTAATCAAAAACAGCAAACTAAAACAGATTTAATTGATTACAAATCTGAATTTCAAGCTGCTGTTGATATGGCATATATGTTTGGGCTTTCTGGAAATCAAGCCTTATTTCATGCAAATAAGGCAGTTAAAAATTTTCATGGTGTTAATTGTCTTGAACGCTTTGAGTTAACCCATCTAATCTCACCAACACAACAGCAATTTATCACACCAACAGAAATTGGTTCTCAGTTAAGTTTGTCAGCTAAGACTATCAATCAAAAGTTAGAAAACTTGGGTTTTCAGACTCAAACACGAAATCATAAGAATAGGCTTACTTGGTTAGTTACAGATCTTGGAAGACAATATGCTCAACTTTTAGATACTAATAAAAAACATTCTGATGGTACACCGGTTATGCAGATTAAGTGGGATCATAAGGTTATGGAGTTTATAAAATAATGGCATTCCGATACAAATGTGATCAGAATACAGACATGAATACAAAGAAAGTAGAAATCTATTTTTATAGATATGATACTTTAAAAGAAATAATCGAAGAACATTATCAAACACCATTTAATGAATTATCAGATTTTCAAGTTTGTGGTGGTGATGGTCGTGGTGGTGAGTATAATTTAACATTTGAAGAAATGATTGAAAACATTAAGCTTATGGCGTGTTTTGGATTTGCTTGTAAACAAGATGGTAAAAATGAAATTCATTTTTGGGTTGATATTGATAATGTTGATCCAATTGATTTCATTGGTTTAATAGCTCATGAAAAAGGTCATCTATTGAGGCCATGGAAAAAAACTTCTATTGATGAAGAATTAAAAGCAGACAGATATGCTGATACAGCAACTTTAGCTTTTAAGGTAGCTTGTGATGTTCTCGGTATTATCTATAGTAAAGAAGGTTATGATATAACAGGCTGTGTTGATGGTATGCAAGAGTAGAAATTAAAAATAAATAGAGATATGTATGATCATTTTATAGCTGACAGTAACAAGGAAACAATTTTGGAATTAATTTAAATGGACTTTGAAATAAGAAATGATGGTAAAATAAATATTGTAATGACTGATTATGAACGTGAGTGGATTAATTATTATCTTGGAGATTGCGCCCATGGTGATGGTTCTGGTCCAATTGATATCGTATCAAACGAAGTTGAAAATCGAGCTCAAGATTTAAGATTGAGAAAAGATAATCTTGGTGTTAGAAAAGACGTTGTAGCATGCGAAATGAGACAAAGAATAATGACCATGTTGTGTGATGCAGGTATCGCACACTACCAAAAGTTTAAGCATGAAAAAGAATTCATAGAAGAAGAGCTATGATCTTTTACTCACAACCATATGACATCAATAAAGACATAGGTTCATACTACAACAAGTTCATGTCTTTAATTCCTGATAATTCAACAGCATGTTTTACAGATGGCGATACAATCTTCACAACTTCAGATTATGGTCATCGCTTACAACTCTATTTAGATCTTTATACCGAATGCGGCCTATTTACATGTAAAACCAATCGTGTTAAGTGTGCTTACCAGTTAGCCTATAACTGGAATTCAGAACACATGGCTAATCATCGTGAGTTCGCACAAATCTTAAACAAAGATTTCTCAATAACTAATATCACAAATGCTCAGCTTTTTTCAGGTGTTATGATTTTAATCAGAAAGCAAACTTGGAAAAAGATTGGACCATTTAAATCCGGTATGCTTGGGGTTGATAATGACATTCATCTTAAGGCACGTAACCAAAGAGAGCTTGTTTATCTCATGAATGGCATCTATCTATACCACTGGTACAGAGGTGGTCATACAGAAAGCACAGATCATTTAAAATGAAACGCATAATTTTTACAGCTAATATAAATAACTATGATGAATTAGAAATCCCATTCGTTCCAAACGGGTGGGATTTTTTATTATTCACTGAATCAGGTTTAAACACAGATCCGCAACGTCAAGCAAGACATATCAAACTCTGCCCTCACTTATATTTTGAATTCGATGAAGCAATCTGGATAGATAGTAATGCAATCTTGAAATCAGATCTTATTTTTAATGTTGATTTTCAGTTTGTATCTATGAAACATCCGCATCGTTCTTGCGTCTATGATGAAATCAATGCCTGCAAGAAATACCAAAAGGCAAACCATAAAGAATTAGATAAACAGATTAAAAATTATGCATCAAATGGATTACCGTGTAATACTGGATTAATTTCATCTGGCCTTAACTTTAGAAAAAATACAAAAAAGGTTGCAAAGTTCTGTGAAAAGTGGTTTAGTCATATTAAAAGATTCACTGCACGAGATCAACTTTCATTCAGCTACTTAGCTTGGAAACATGATTTTAAATATCAGACTATACCATATTGTGTTGAAATACTGCGTAAACATAAGAAAGGATAAATAATGGCTCATGAAGAACAAAAACTCTTTTGTATATCAGTTCGTCAACAGTTTCCAGAGTTTTTTTCAAACCGTAAAGTGTTGGATTGCGGATC
>DUKX01000184.1:0-1069 GCA_013329085.1 Methanofastidiosum sp.
GTGTGTTTTATTTTGTACCACTCTTCATATACGGCCAGATCATCAAATCTAAAATCACCACTTAAATCTATCAGATTAACATCCTCATTGATTGAATAGATTTTTGAGATAATCTCGTTTGATGCCCCATGCGGCAAGGCTGCAAAAATAATATCAGATTCATCTATTATTTTGTTAATTTCTAGACTAACAAAGCTCTGTTCAACTAATCCAGTAAGATTTGGATGGACATCGGAAACTTTTTTCCCCGCATAGCTTTCCGAAGTCAGGACCCCTATTTCTACTTTATTATGATTTAAAAGAAGCCTCAATAATTCTCCGCCAGTGTATCCTGTAGCACCTATTATACTTGCTATCATGATTAAAACTAGATGCGATTTGTTTTTAAGGTTTATACCGAAATTATTAAATATAATTTTTACTAATTAACATGTATGGTAAAAGTTGCTTCTGGTGTTTCAAAGATAAAATTATCAGGTATTGAAGAAATGAATGAACTTGCTAAAAAAGTAGAAGGCCTCATAAATATGGGCCAGGGAAAACCGGTCTTTAAGACACCTTTGCCTGTTATAAATGCCGCAAAGAAGGCGCTTGATGAGGGCCACACAAAATACACTCTTTCACGTGGAATTGAAGAGTTAAGGGTGGCTTTAGCAAACAAAATGAGAGAGTATAACAAAATCGATGCCACGCCTGAAGAGATGCTTGTGACGGTGGGGGTAAGTGAAGGCATATCGATATCACTTCTAAGCTATGCAGAAAGAGGGGACAAAGTTATCATACCCACCCCATCACATCCTTTTTTTAGAATAATGGCAGAGTTTGTAGGGGCAGATGTTGTTGAAGTTCCTTGTAAAAAAGGTGATTTCTCACTTGACATGGAAGCGATAGAAGATTCTATCGACGATAAAACAAAAGCTATGTTGATTAATGTTCCAAACAATCCGACTGGTAAAATCTATGATGGAAGACAGCTAAAGAAACTTCAAAATATGGCAGTAAATCAGGATTTTCTTGTAATATCAGATGAGATATATGATTACATCGTTTTTGAAAAGAAGCATGAAAG
>DUKX01000184.1:1106-14662 GCA_013329085.1 Methanofastidiosum sp.
GCTCCCGATTTTATACAGGTCGCAGCATTAAAAGCTGTAAATGACGAAACTTCAATGAATTTTGTAAAGGCCACAACTGAAGAATATAGAAAGAGGAGAGACTTTGTTGTTAAGAGGCTAAATGAAATTGGGCTTCCTTCTAATCTTCCTGAAGGTGCTTACTACGCATTTTCAGATGTTTCTTCATACAGAATGGATTCATTGGGATTTGCTAAGTTTTTATTGAAGGTGGCAAAGGTGTTATGTGTGCCAGGAATCTCTTTTGGAAAGGACTGGGACAGTTATGTGAGATTCTCATTTGCTGATGTTCCTCAGAGCGACCTTTCTGAGGCCATGGATAGGATCGAAAAAGTAATCAAGAGGATGTGATATTCTGGAATTTAAACATTTCCTTGACAAAAATAATGTCATTGCCATTGTTGGGGCGTCAGACAATAGGGACAAATACGGGAATATTATTTACAGAGCTTTAAGGGCTTCTGGATACAAAGTAATTCCTGTAAATCCAAAGGCCGACACGGTAGAGGGCGATAAATGCTATCACTCACTTTCTGAAATTCCTGTAAAAGTTGATGTTGTTGACACTGTAGTTCCCCCTCATATTACAGAGCAGATAGTTAAAGAATGTAAAGAAATTGGGATAACAAAAGTCTGGATGCAACCTGGCTCTGAATCTGAGAAAGCTATAATATTCTGTAAGGATAACGAGATAGAAGTTGTCTATGATAACTGCATTATGGCACAAAGGAGACTTTTGGAGGCTGAACAAAACAAGAATAATAATTAAAAATGCTTATAAATCGAATCTTAGATTTATTTTTATGAAAAAATATGCCCTTGTGTTAGTATTATTATTACTATCTATAAATTTTGTTTCTGCCGAAAAAACAATATTGATTGATAAATATCATGACACGGATAACTGGTGGGGTGATCCAGAAGGAACAGGAAGGATCCTCTCTCAAGAATTAGCCCCGTTGGGATTTAAGAATAAAATTAATACTACACCTTTTACAGATGAGGCACTTAAAGGAGCGGATATTGTTCTTTTGTGGAATCCAAACAATCCTTTGGAAGAAAATGAGATAACTGCACTAACAAAATTCGTTGAAAGCGGAGGAAGCATACTAGTTCTTGGTTCTCATGATATGGATATGATTGAGCCAACAAGAGAATCTGTTAATACTCTTCTAGAACCTTTTGGAATTAGATTAATGAAAAACGGAACTGATGATCCTACAAACAGACAAGGGTGTAGTTGCACTCCAATAATCCACAATCTTGCAAAGCATCCCATAACTGATGGTATAACATCAATTATACTATACAAGCCGGCTTCTCTTGAGCTAAAAGGTAATGCCATGGCAATTGCAAGAGGCGACAATGATACATTTGCTCTTGGAAGTGAACCACTTGGGGGAGAAAATGTCATTGTAGTTGCAGTTTCAGAAAAAGGAAATGGTAAGGTGGCGGTTGTAGGAAGCTCATTTATCTTTGATAACGGCAAAATAGGGGACTTGAATAACAAGCAGTTTGCAAAAAATCTCTTCACTTGGCTTGGCGATACTTCTAAACAATCCATACCCCCCTGGTCTTTGTATTTATCCATAGTGCTCGCAATATTCCTAGTCTACATCCTATACCTAAAAAAGAGAAATATTAAAAAATAAGATTTGATTTAATGGAACCTAAGGACAATTATCTGGGTGTATCCTACACCTTTTTTGCCGTCATCTTATGGAGCATAATAGGCATATTTGTAAGGTGGATACCTGAAGTAAATTCTGGGATGATAGTTGCATATAGATTTCTTTTTGCATCAATAGTCTTATTGGTCTATGGCATCATCACGAAAAAATCTTCAAATATTAAAATTAAGTTGAAAGATGTTCCGTATCTTTTAGTCCCTGCAATACTACTTTCCTTCACCATATATACCTATACAATTGGCCTCAAAACGACCACGATAGCAAATACAGTCTTTTTGCAACAGATGGCACCACTCTATGTTCTTATAGTGTCGGCATTATTATTAAAAGAGAAAGCTCCAAAAATGACAGCACTTGCAGTGTTGATCGGTATAGCTGGTGGATTTATAATATTTTATTATGACCTTTCTTCTATTAACACTACCACAAACTTTTATGGAAACGTAATGTCAACTTTTTCTGGATTTGGATGGGCACTTTATACAATAAGCATAAGGGCGCTAGGCAAAAAATACGATGGCCTCACAACTACACTCTGGATGTTCATCTTTGCAACTATTATAATGTCGCCATTCTTTTCAGGATCTGATATACTTACTCCTTTCTCAATAACAATGTTATTTTTATTGGGATTTTTATGTTCTGCAGGTGCATTTCTGTTGTATAGCATTGCATTAAAACATATTATAGCAACTAAAGCTTCAGTCATAGTATTGTCAGAAGGTGTATTGGCCGGTATTCTTGCATATATTATACTAAGAGAAACTGTTACCCATGGCACAATAATTGGAGGGGTCTTGATTTTAATTTCAATAGTGATTATTTTAAGAGAAAAATAATAAATTATTTTTTAAGAAAATTAATTGCCCTTTTGTATCCTTCATTATTTTTTAGAGGCATTGTTGCATCTATCCCCATCTTTGCTGAAGTGCCGTCCCCTTTAACAGATGGATCAAGGCTTGATCCTGCAGCGTTATTTACAACTAATAAATCCTTATCTGCTTGGAATCTTGTTGCAATTGCCCATTCAACGTCAGTATCCGAATAAATATCAATATCCTCATCAACTATAACAACTCTTTTCATTGAAGGATGAGATCCAAGTGCAGCCATTATGGCATTCTTCCCATCGCCTTCTTTCTGCTTTTTGATCGATACAACGCCATGAAGCCAGCAGTCTCCGCCTTCGGTCAATCTGACACCATATACCTTTGGTACAACTTTTGATACGCCCTCATAGATTATAGGTTCTCTTGGCATGCCCATCAAAAGAAAATGCTCATAGCCTCCTGGCATAAGCGCGTGGAAAAATGCATTTTTTGCTTGATATACTTTTTCTATCTTTACAATCGGCTGTTTTCTAACAAAGTCATATGTTCCTGTTATATCAACAAATGGCCCCTCATCCCCCTCTTCTAGAGTTATCTTCCCGCAAAAAACAAACTGAGATGATGTCGGCACATCTATTCCGTTTTTAAATCTATAAGCAGTAAGCTCACTTCCAATCCCCATCTTCTTCAATGTATTTGCAATTTCAAGCTCATTAATCCCGTATGATATTGACATCGCAGCAGGCAATAGCACGTAAGGGGGCAGCCCTATTACCATAACTATTTCTAAATCTTTGCCTTTGGCCTTTGCTTCGTTATACATGGCGAAAAGATGCCTTGGGACAATTCTTATTGTGAATGTATCTTTCCCTGTAACCATCATTCTGTGAAAAGACATATTTCTGTTGCCCTTTTCATCCTTTACAAAAACAACACCAGATGTAACATAAGGGCCACCGTCTTGAGGGTAGTGATATTGAATTGGAATCTTCCTAAGGTCGAAATTTTTAATCTCATTATCAAGAAATGGGGCTTTGTCAACGATTTTATAAGGTGTTGGTTTATCCATGGATTCTTTCAGCGATAAAAGAAGGTTCGATTTGTCCAATTTAAGATATTTTGCCACACGATCTCTTGTAGACCAGATGTTACAAAAAATGTCATGCCCTCTATCTTTGAACTGCAGTATTTTAGTTGGATTCTCATGAACTATCTTTGCCATCTCATATTTTTCTAGTTCTCTATCAATTTTGATAATATCCTTTTCATGAGCGATAAATTCCCTTATATCCATAAAAACACCTAGAATATCAGAGCGTAAAAAGGATAAAAGCCTTTCTCATGGAGTAATCCAATCAAATAATGTTTTTTGTTTGTGTTTGAATCCTAAGATTTTGCTCTTTTCTCTGTATTTCTCAAAAGGAAGGGATAGAATCTCTGAAGCTTTCTTTAGCGCCTCTTCTTCTGTGTCAAAATAATCCGGCTTTTTTTGTAAAGCGTTTCTAGTGATCTCTCTGACACGCCATACGCCAACTGGAGTATGATACGTTGGGTGAACCTCCATGAATACCAAAGCACCTGCCTGCCTCCTCTTTTCAAAAAGGTGTTCAGTTACAGAAAATCTTGCTGCGTAATATGCACCTGCAGTAAGAGACGCGTACTCTTTTCTCCCATCAAATAATTCATGATCTGATATTACGTTTGGCGAAAGTGAACTCTCTAAGAACAATGACCCTGGAAGCCAGCACTCGAGAAATTCATAACACCACATTGAAGGAAATAGAAGGACAACAAATCTGTTGCCAACATCTTCATCATAGTAAACTTCAAATTTATTTATTTCAGGAGAAGATTTTACCTTCTTTAGATGAAACTTAGAAAGGGAATCATCAGTTGCTGTGATGCTCCACCTTGTTGGAACAAGTTTTCTATTTTTCTGCTCTCCTAAAAGCCCAGCAGATAGAAGTTTTGAAATGTGCGATACAGGTATATCTTTATCATAAAGTAGCGATATCCCTTTTGATGCCTTGATATCATCTGAATTAATTTTATCGATTACTCTAGGAACTTTTGGATTTTCAGCGATTTTAAAACTCTCAACAAAACCAGAAGGGCCTGTGGGAGGAGAAAACTGGGAAAATTCTAGGGCAAAGTGGGGAGTTTTTTTTAAGATTAGCTCTACATCAACAGGCTTCTTTGACATGACTATTTCCTGACTTTTTTCTAGATACCCTTTAGGATTTTTTGCATCGGTGACCTTTAGAAATTCTTTTGATCTTACAAGAAGCGATCTAAATTTTATAATTTCATCAAGCGCTTTGCCATGCCAACCTTCTGGGAGGTCAAATATTTCAGTTCCCTCGTGCACTGGCGGAACTAATGGCCCAACTAAAACCTTAGGATAGTTCCAGTCTCCAACAAAAAATGCTGAAGGGGATGCCCCAAATATGTCCTTATTGATTAAAGGAACTATTGATTCCCTAATCCTCTTCTTCTCAAGTATTGGACATATTCCCCTACCACAGAGCTTTTTATGGCCCCTGCATACAGTGCATAGGGTAGTTTTTGGGGTATGCATGAACAAGATAATGGGGTCTGTTATTTATTTTTAATGGAAATAATTGAAGATATTTTCTGAGCAAACACCAAAAAATTAGGGAGAACAAAGTTTTATAAGTATAATAACAAAATGACTAAAAAAAGAAGGGATTTTATGTCAGATGTCGTACTACCTTTTTCTGATGTCAAGAAGAGTGATTTTAATTCAGTTGGAAACAAAGCATTGAATCTATCTTTATTAAAGGCCGAAGGATTTCAAGTTCCATACGGATTTGTTGTTACTACAGGGGCATATGAGAAGTTTATTATCGACAATAATTTCAAGGAAAAAATATCTGATCTTCTCAAATCTACAAAGTTTGATTATAAAAAAAGTTTAGTTTTTACTTCTAAGAATATTCAAGGGCTTATATTGTCTGGCGAGATACTTTCTCACGGTGCTGTTGTATCAAGGGAGTATGGTATCCCGGCTGTCACAGCAGTCAGCAATGCAACTAAGATATTCAAAATGGTCAAAAAGTAAAGATCGATGGTAACGAGGGAGTTATTTACCTGGTGGAGGAGTCTTAATGGATACCGATATAGTTCATCCTAAAGGATCCCATATTGAATGGAATGAGAGCTTTTACTTTAGCTTTTATGATAAGGTAAATGACATATGCGCTTTTATGAGGATTGGCCTTAAACCTAACAAGCCTTTAAAGAATATGTTCTGTTTCTTTATGCTTCCTGATGGCTCTTACATAGGGCTCAAAGAAGATGACAAATATGAAAATGATATTCTTTCAGCTAAAAACTTGACATTTCATAAGATCCATCCTGAAAAGAAATGGAATCTAAAGTTTGATGGCAAATTATTAAATTTTTCCAATAAACAGCCTGTTAAAGTTTCTTTTAACTTGGATTTTGAGTCCTTGAACAAAATCTTTGATTACAGAGAGTGTGTAAGTGGCTTTAAAGAAAAAATATCCCAATCTGTAGCATCTGAGCACTTGGAACAGTTTGGAAAAGCAACTGGAGAGCTTAAGGTCGGTGACAATCAGTATAAGATTTCTGGCTTAGGTGAGCGCGATCATTCCTGGGGAACTAGGGACTGGAATGCACCCAAGATGTGGATATGGTTGACATGCCAGTTTTCTGATGAGGCTGCACTAAATGTCACAAAACTCACAGTTTCAGAAGGCGAAGTAGATGCAGGTTTCGTCCATATTGGGGGAGAAAATTTACCTATAATGAAAGCAACTATAGACACCAAATACAATCAAGATGGAAGCCCTAATTCATTTAAAATGGAGCTACTGGACAAAAAAGGGAAAATCCATAAAGTTGATGCAAGAATAATTAAGAATGTAAAACTACCTTTCACAAGCGGAGATGGAACGAAACAATCAATTATGCATGAAACACTAACTGAATACAGCATGGATGGAAAGATAGGATACGGGATTGCAGAGTATTTAATAAGAGACTATTGAGATAGCTATAACTATCAAATTATTACATTTAGTGAAAAACATCTCGTGTTAGAATAAAAATAAAATATAATTTAAAATTATTTTTCTCGAATGTAAATAATCAATAACAGTAAATTTTAAGTATGAATAAAATTGTTACAGTAATACACAGGTCGAAACTTCGCTGGTGTCAATGTCGAAGTATGTCTCTTGTTTCAGAGGCTGAAAATACATTTGTTGAAAGAGCTTGTCTCTTATTACTGATGTATTCCCGAGTATCTGGATTAAAGAGATATCTGAGTATGGTCGAAATACTTAATCAAACGTAAGTTTGGAGGCCTTTATAAAGAAGCATTTTATGTTTCTTTTGAAACCTTGTAGAGACCGTTTCGAGACGTCGAAACATTCAGAAATACTATAGACAAAACATAAGCGAGGCGACAAACTGTTTTTCTTTTTTATTATAGCATAGCGATAAAGATGTTTTTAATTCCTGTAGCAAGGAAGTTAATGGCTATTGCCCCTAGGAGTAATCCCATTATACGAGTAAAGACGAGTGTGATTGTTACACCCAATATTTTGCTTAATGGACTTGAGAATCTGAACATCAAAAATGTTATAGCAAAGGTAGCAAGTATTGCTAAAATTGCTACAGCCTTAAGCTCTATTGTAGGAACTGATCTTATTATAACAATTACTGTTGTTATTGTTCCAGGGCCTGTAAGAAGTGGCATTGCTATTGGGAATACGGATATATCTTCTCTGCCCTTCGCATCCTTTCGTTCTTCTTCAGTGAAGCTTTCTCTGGATGTTTTTGCATAGACCATATCCAAAGCCACTTTAAAAAGGATAATTCCACCGGCAACTCTTAAATTATCAACTGTGACTCCAAAAAATCTTAGAATGAGTTCTCCACTTATTGCAAATATTATTGCTAGTAAACATCCTATTAAGACTGATCTTGCCCCAAGTTTGATCCTTTCTTTGTGGTCCTTATCAGCAGTCAAGGACATAAATGTAAACATGGCGCCAATTGGATTTACAATTACAAAAATAGATGTGAATGCATATACAAAAAAGGCAAAGGCCACCATGAATTAAAGAGATAAAAATGTTTTATAAATATTCTGTTTTTAAAAAATGTATTTTCATTATATGTTGTAAAATAAAAAATCTGTATCTAATCCAGAGCTATAAAATTTATAGTATATAAGAAAGAATCCTCTTTATTACAAATAAAACATGCCATAAGTAAATTATATAAATAATGTATATTAATAGTATATTATGGACTACTTAGAAGTGCATAAGAATAATTTAGAAACTGCGGCATTACAGCCACTTCTTGAAAGAATAGAGATCCTGGAAAAGGAATTAGAAGATCTAAAAAAAAGTTCGGAATTAGTCTTATCTGATAAGGGTGCTAAATTAATCCTAAAAGAAATACTCGAATCTTTGAAATCTAAAGGGATAAAGGAAATAGATATTATAGATTTATATTCTAAATCTAACCTTCCATTTGTTCAAATTAATAAAGTTATGGAAGAACTGGAAACAGATGGATTGGTGAAAGAGATTGAATAGAGTAAGGGAAGTTAAAATCCCGGTTCATTATTTTGATAATGAGAAATGGCTTTTATTAAATGTCCTTGGAAATTCTGGGAACTTAAGAGCAGATGTTATTTCAAATCCCACTACCACAAAAGATGCAGATGGGCATAGATGTAGAGAAGTTAGGGTAAGAACTAGCATTAAGTACTACCCAAAAAAATGGCAGATTCTATAGAAATTAATTCTAAGTTTTTCTGAGTATTTTTATATTTAGATAGAAATACAAATAGTAAAAATTAGCTTTAACAATTAAATAAAAGAAAAAAATAAATTAAATTATTCCTGACCCGAAAAGAACAGCAAAGATAATTGCAAGTGTGTTCATTACCTTGATCAGTGGATTTATTGCAGGCCCTGCTGTGTCCTTTGATGGGTCACCGACCGTGTCGCCTACTACAGCTGCAGCGTGTGCTGGGCTTCCTTTACCGCCAAGGTTTCCATCTTCAATGTACTTCTTTGCGTTGTCCCATGCCCCACCGCCAGTTGCAAGCATTAAGGCTAATAGGAATCCAGACAATATGCTTCCGATTAGCATTCCACCCAATGCAATCTTTCCCAGTACGAATCCAACTAATAGGGGGGATAAAACTGCTATGATTCCAGGGAGCACTAGCTCCTTTAGAGATGCTTTTGTGACGATATCGACGCATCTTGCATAGTCAGGCTCAGTCTTTCCTTCCATGATCCCTTTCATCTCTTTGAACTGTCTTCTGACTTCTTCAACTATAGAAAATGCTGCTTTTCCAACTGCCTTCATACAAAGGGAGGAGAAAAGGAAAGGTATCAATGCACCAAGGAATAACCCCACGATGACCTTTTCATCAGAGAGACTGAATATGATTTCCTGTCCAGGTGCGAATCTTGCAATTTCATCGACATATGCAGCAAATAGAGTAAGTGATGCGAGTGCTGCAGATCCAATTGCAAATGCTTTTGTTACTGCTTTTGTTGTGTTCCCGACGGAATCAAGAGCGTCTGTTGTCTTTCTGATTTCATCAGGGAGGTGTGCCATCTCTGCGATTCCGCCGGCATTGTCTGTTATTGGGCCGTAGCTATCAAGAGCAACTACTATTGCTGTTAGAGATACCATTGACATTGCGGCTATTGCTATTCCATATAGGCCAGCTAGTGAATGGGATATCAGAATTCCTGCGCATATTACTAAGACCGGCATAAGTGTTGATTCCATTCCGACAGAAAGCCCTGTGATGATATTTACTGCCGCACCAGATTGAGAAGCGTGCGCAATGCTTCTGACAGGCCTATGTGGCTTTGCTGTATAATATTCTGTTATAAAGAACATCAAAAGTGCTATGACTATCCCAACAACTGTAGTTAAAAATAATGCAATATCAAGCTTAAGGTATGTTATAGTGACAAAGTAGAATCCTATCAATGAGAAAATTGCTGAAGCAAAAACGCCTTTATACAATGTTTGCATAATGTTGTCTTTTCCCCTGACAAAAAATGACCCAAGTATAGAGCCTATGATTCCTATTGCACCAAGAATTAATGGGTACACCACATAAATGTCATTTTTGCCAAGTGTAACTCCTAAAAGCATTGCACCTATGGCTGTTACTGCGTATGTTTCAAAAAGGTCAGCCCCCATTCCTGCACAGTCGCCCACGTTGTCACCGACATTATCAGCTATTACAGCAGGATTTCTTGGATCGTCTTCAGGTATGCCTTTCTCTATCTTCCCAATAAGGTCAGCACCTACATCAGCCGCCTTTGTATATATCCCGCCACCAATTCTAGCAAATAAGGATATTAAACATCCACCAAAACCAAAACCAATTATTAAGGCTGGATCCCTGTAAAAGTAGTAGAATCCGCTGACACCTAGCAAGGCTAAACCTGCAACAGCCATCCCTGTTACAGCCCCTCCCTGAAATGAGAGTCTTAGAGCTTTTCCAACGCCTTGTTTAGCAATTGATGCAACTCTGACATTTGCCCTTGTGGATATGCTCATGCCTATAAACCCAGCTAGTGCGCTGAAAATAGCACCGACGACAAACGTTACAGTAGTTTCAATATTAATGAATACCCCAAAAACGACTGCAAGAATTGCTGCAATTACTGCTATCGTGGTATACTCTCTTTTTAGAAACGCCATGGCCCCTTTGTATATGGCATTTGATATTTTAAGCATATTCTTATCAGTGACTTTATACGATAGAACAACTTTTGCCAATACAAGACCATAGATAATACCAACTATTCCAATTAGAATAGCTATTAAAGTAAAGTCCATTTTTCTTAACCTCCTTTTTTTATCTCGTCAAAGGAGATTTATATTTAAGTATTGTGGTTAAAATTAGAAGAAAAAGAATAGAAAAATTATTTAAGTTTTTTTAGCTCTTGGTAAGTNNTGTTTAATATCTTCACTTATTAATGGGTCAGAAAGATTTGCATCTGTTGCATAATAGTACATTACTGCGCCAACTGATTGTGTTGCGCCTTTATACCTACCTATGTTATTTGCAAGCAATTGCTGTGATGTCCTTAATGTGATTACAAGTTGATTGGCCTTAGATTTAGCTTCGTCTCCCTTGATATCTTTTACAGTATCGAAAAGTTCCGATATCTGGGTTGAGTAAGTGAGATTTTTACTGGCAATTTCATCCAATAAGATGACTTCAGATTCGAGCATTGAAAGAACGTATTTATGGTCAACATTTCCAGCTTCCCTATTTTTTGTAACATATTCGATTCTTTTTGTTTGTTGATCCCAGTAAGAATTATATATAGTGTCTATCTCATTTTGAGTCGTTTCAATTTTTCCGTATGACTCAAAGAATTTATCAGGTATTTGAGTCTGATTTACACACATTGCTAAAGAGCAAACTAAAAATAATGCTCCAATTACTAAAAACTGTCTTTTCATGCCTATCACTATTGTTAGAATTGAAGGGCTATTTTTAAAGTTTTTGTCTTAGATTTATAAGTAGGGGTAAGAAAGCTTTAAAAACTGGAGTTGTGACCTATTTCAAAGGAGGAATTACATGGGTGACAAAAAGCAAGTTGAGGTCAGGACTTTACGTGAAGGTGGATTCATTCTAATCGATGATGAGCCATGTAAGATTATTAAGATTCAAACTTCTTCTCCTGGAAAACATGGCGCTGCCAAGGCCAAAATGGAGGCTTTTGGAGTCTACGATGACAAGAGAAGAACTATTGTTAAACCAACTTCTGATAAGGTCTTTGTGCCTATAATTGACAAGAAAAGTGGCCTAGTAAATGCGGTAATGGGGGAAAAAATTCAGCTTATGGACATGGAAACTTACGAAACTTTTGAAATTCCTTTGCCTAGTGAATTTAGCGCTCAAGAGCTTGAAGGTAAAGAAGTTGAATACCATGAGACGATGGGCAGAATAAAAATTGCAAGAATAAAAGGATAAANNTGAGATACTAACTGCTGAGCAGCGAGTCTTGTTTCTTCCCTGTTTGCACCAGCAACTATTAGGACATCGTAACCTCTACCGAATGGGTCTGCAATCCATTCCCACTCACCAGGTGATGTTGCCCAGTTAACTGTTGATGCACCCATGTTGCCAAGGTCTCTTACGATGCTGTTGTATACTGGTCCACCTACAAGAACTAGGTTCTTTTGAAGTGATGCAGTGTTTATTTCGATATCAAGCTTTATGAGCTCTATTGGGTCAATGCTTACACTCTTTGTGTATGTGATTGACTGTGCTGTGTCTACTGTAGTCTGGGATACCATAATTTTTGCACCGTCTACATCTGTGGTATCGCTGTTAGCTCTTCCGAAGTAAGCGGACATTAGTATATCTTCATAGTCGCTGTCTATGCCATTGTATCCGAATAATTGGCGGTATGCAATAACTTCTGGATTTTCAGCATTCAATGTTTTGTTGGCTTTTCCAAAGTCAATGTCCTGAATTGTTACAGAGAAGTAATTCTCTGGACCATTTATAGTGAATGCAGTTTCACAATCTGGTATGTCAATGTTGTCACAAAGCTGGAGTTCTAATGTATCGTAGTTTGCATCAGGGCATGGTGAGTCACATTTTGGTGCTGGCTGCCAAAGAATGTATGCAGCGTTTATATCTCCATCTACATCTTCATGGTCTTCCCAAGCCTGCCATCCTTCTACTCCTCCATCTACCGCTGTGTTGTTGTATGCTACTTTTCTCCATCCACCTGTAATGGCCAATCCATAGTCGTTTGGTGTTGTGACGAATGGGTCACAGCATCCCTTGTCTTCAAACCATCCAAAGTCTTCAACTGCATAGATGTTGAATTCTGCAATATATGTACCGTCTGCGCCGACGAATGTTTTAATTCCATCGAGCATAAATGGTGTGTATTTGAAAAGATCATATGATCTTCCATCAATCTCCTTTGACTTTGTAATTTTAACTTTGTATGGGTCGTATTCGTTTCTCATCGTTGGATTGGATGTGAATGATCCTCCTCCACCGTAAACTGCGCATGTTGGACAGCAGTCAAGGCATACTCCTTGAGAATCCATGACCATTATAAAGCTAAATGGAGAAGCTAATTCTGGCCCGGATACTGTTACAAATGCCTTGTTTTCGTAAATGTTGACATCAGATAAGTTGATTGTCCATCCATGGAAGGAATAAGAGTCGCCTACTTTCATGATTTTTTCTTTTTCTGCATATGGTTTACCATAAGCAAAGTAAGCTCCAAGGTATGTCCCATCTCCGTCAGTGCTGTAAGTTGCACCTGCAAACAACGGATTATACATCTTTCCAAGGAATTTAATCTCATTTAGGCGGCCTTTTACTGCGGTTTCAAAGTCAACCATTCCATCACAGTGACTAATTCCACAGATATTCTGACCGTTTTCAAGCAGTGGGTATCTGATTTCAGTTGTTCTGTAGACAATACCTGATGCATGACCTCTGTCTCCTCTTAAGTCCACAAGCCCATCTGGTGTTGTTTCGATATCTGCAAGTATTACCTGAATTTCTTCATGTGCTTCCATCTCGGTACCTGTACCACCAAATAGGTAATCACAGTCTTCATCATATTCATTGCCTGTGTTAACGTCTACCCAAGCCTTTGTTGTGTAGAATGCGTATTCTCCTGTGACATAATTAAAGTCCCATGACCCGTTTCCATTGTCATAGCTTCCGCCTGCATATGCGGGTAAAGCTCTTACTATTGGATCTGTTGGCGAATCATCAAATTGAACATTAATAAGTGCATATGATGATGTGCCTCCTCCAGCTAATGGAGAAACTCTGTATACTCTGTTATTTGAATCCCAATCTTTTGGTGAGTTTGAGAACCAGAGTGTGTTTAATTCTCTTGCAACTACATCGCCTTCAGGATTTCTTATTTCTTTGGGCATTGCTAATGCAACTGAGATATCATATGCTCCATTTACTGGCCAT
>DUKX01000165.1:0-4321 GCA_013329085.1 Methanofastidiosum sp.
GTTAAGAAGGTTTCTGCCAGTTCCAGTGGACTATATTTCCTGACTCGTCCATTTCTATGTAGCAAACATATCTTGTAACTGATTGGTATTTCAGGTCTGCAGGCATGTTTATTTTAAAAGTTTTATTTACTTTTTCAATAGTTGCCTTTTCATAATATACTCGTACTAGCTCAGGATTTGTTGTTCCACACTCGACTGGTAGATTCTTACTTGCCTGGTTATTGACAAATTCCAAAGCTAAAAACAAGGCATACTCTTCGTTTATCAGTTGATTTTGATAAGTGCTTTGAAGCTTATACATAGAGTTTCTTGCATCGACTAACTGATCCCTTAACATATCGTTTCTCTTGTTTAAACTGTCGTTTAGCTCTTTTAGGGTTGCATTCTCCTTCAAAAGAGATTGAGCTTGTTTTTCAAGTTCAAAAATGTACGACTCTTTTGAGCCTAAATTGGTGTCTATTTGCCTATTGGCGCCATAGAGTGAAAAAGAAGTTACTAAAACAACAGAAAGTAGAAGAGATAGAACAACTGAAACTTTAAACCAGCTGATATCTGGTTTTAAAGTAAAGTTCCTTCTTATTTTATTGTCAATGTTCGTCGTTCTTTGCTTTTCGATTTGAATTACTCTCTTAGTTTCCTCGTTGACCGGCTTAACTGGCTCAGGCTCGGTACGTCTTCTTAAAACTCGGTCATGCTTTTCTTTATAAGCTTGATAAAAGGTATTAGAACGAATTTCTGGTATAGTATAGCTTGATGCACGGTCATTACTAGCTGTTTTTTTAGGCGCAGGACGCTGTGTATACTCAGTTTTGTCTGCGAACCGCTCTTGAATTAGCCTTTTCTTCTCCTCTAAGCGCTTCAACCTCCAAAAAATATCCAACTCTTCATCATTCATAGATTATCGCCAGCGCATACACACAGTGTATTTACCAATATATAAAGATTTATGTTTTAAATCTTAACATCAATACCCAATTTCTCTATAATTTCTTTGTATCGGTTCCTAACAGTTACTTCTGTGACCTTAGCTACCTCTGAAACAGCCTTCTGGGTTCTTCTTTCACCCTCCATTATGGCTGCAAGATAAATAGCTGCTGCACAGACCCCTGTTGGGCCCCTTCCTGATGTAAGACCAACCTTTATAGCGCCTTCTAGTATATCCTGTGCTTTTCTCTGGACCTTTCCTGAAAGCCCTAATTCAGTAGCAAATCTTGGGATATAGTCCACTGGGCTTGTTGGATAAAGTTTTATCTCAAGTTCTCTAGTGATAAATCTGTAGCTTCTTCCAATTTCTTTTTTATCCACTCTGGAATGCTCTACAATCTCATCCAAAGTCCTTGGGACTTTATATTCACGGCACGCTATGTAAATACATGCGGATGTAACTGACTCTATTGATCTACCTCTAATAAGCCTCTTATCTACGGCTTTTCGGTAAACCATTGCTGCACCCTCTCTAATATTCCTTGGCAGGTGCAAGTGAGAAGAGAGTCTATCAAGTTCTGTTAAAGCGAAAGCTAAATTCCTATCTTTGGCATCTGCAACTTTAATTCGTTTATGCCATTTCCTCATTCTATATATCTGGGCTCTCCTACCGGCACTGATATCCCTACCGTGGATATCCTTGTTCTTCCAGTCAATCATGGTGGAAAGACCCTTATCATGGATAGTGTAGGTCATTGGGGCTCCTACTCTACCCCTTTTCTCTCCTTGTTCATGATCAAAAGCTCTCCATTCGGGACCTGTATCGATAATATCCTCAGAAATTACAAGACCGCATTCGTCACAAGTAACTTCAGCTCTAGAATAGTCCCGAATAAGTTTATGACTCCCGCACTCGGGGCATGCATGAACTTTCTTCGTCTCTGTTTTTTCCATAATATATAAGGCAACCAAAACCTTTATATAGCTTTTGGTATAAGTAAAATCCAAAATTAGGCCTTATAATCTGATTTCCTTTGTTCTTTATAATCTTTAATGATTTTAAGAAGTTTATCTGACTCTCTTTCTTTTTTAAGAGCCATTAATAGTTCTTTTTCTTTTTTATAGACTAAATCAAAGCTTTCTTTGTCGAGTATAACGAACTTCGAAATTACCTCCATTTTTATATCTTTCGAATCGATTATCGGTATTTCAACATCGATTAGCTCTTCTTGTGCCTGATGTGATATCTTGCCCAATATGAGAACTGCTTTGACCTTTATCTCAGATAGCATCTTGGAAGCTTCTGCCCCCCCACCTGTAGCGTCTTTTAAGAAAACTACGTCGCCTTCGGTAAGATCCTGATTTTTTACAAGATTTTTAATGCCATCGATAGAAAAAACAGGCAAGACTTTACCGATGATTATGTCCTCAGATTCCATCAGCGGCTTTAATTCTTTTAGTCTCTTGTTTTCCTCTGTGAGTAGATTAACTTTGCTTTTTAGGATATCAACACTCTTTCTTAGGGAAGTTATCTCAAAATTCTTAGTTTTTATGACATTGTCCTTCAAAGCTTCTTTTTTTTGCCTGTCCAGTATATCGAAAAGTTTTCGTTCAAGGGAGATAATTGTTGAATCCTTCTCCTGGAGTTTCATTTTCATATCAAAGCTTTCCAACTGAAGCTTTTCAAAATCCTTTTTCAATAAGGCCTGCTTCTCTTTGTAGTTTTCGATTATTTTTGACTGTTCTAAAATTACCTCATCGGGATTTCTCTGTTCAGTTTTTACCTCGTCTTCTTTTTCCATCAAGTCTTCTTTGACTTTATCAAAGGCTTCTTTTATGGGCATGCCTTTAATGACTTCACCTATTATCCTTGAACTATAAGGGGATAGTTCCTGGGGTATTTTTGATTTTATCTGGGTAAATTTGTTCTTATAGTGCAGATAAGCCTTCAATGCTGCCGAGAGGGCGTCCCTTTCGTGGGCGTTTGTAGCTTCTTGATCCTTTGATAGCTCATTTTTTTCTTTGACAGGGATTGATAGAGAAGGTACATAAAGAATAGAATCAAATGAGGTGCTCAACTTTTCAATATACCCAGAAGGTGGATTTACATCAGATCCAAATATCAGAGGATAGCCGTATTTTCTTATCTCTTCCTTGACATCTGACATTGAAAAACTTCTTTTTGATGCGATAGCAAGTACCTTTCCCTCAAGATCCAGTACTGAAAGGCCAACTGTTGTTCCTGGATCGACCCCCACAATGACATACCTGTCTTTGATGTTTGATATTTCGACTTTTTTTTCAAAAGGTTCGTATTCAATGGAGCTTTTTTTAAGCGGCCTAACATCTATCCTTATATCGCCTCTGCTGCTTTTGATGGGGATATTTTCAAAGTTAGAGTATATTTTGAAGGTACCTTTTGAAAATCCTCCTTCCCGCTCAATTACCTCAAGGTCAAAATTAAATCCTTCGTTTGTAAGTTCTTTCTCGATATCTCTTACTCTATATTTGATAAGGGCAAAAGTCCTTCGCTGGTATCTGCCTTGTGAGTAGCCTCCTCTTCCAAGGCTTCTGCCACTTGAAACAAGTATTTCAGTTTCATCTTCATACAACTTTAATTTGTAGCCGACGCCTTCAAACGGCAACCTCGCAAGTGCATATGCCTCATCAAAAGGATTTTTTGGGTTTAGATTAATCCTGTACCTTTTTGCAAGTGCCGGGAGAGAAGTAAAGTCATTAAACTTTCCAGTAACTTGAACTATTGAAACGTACTTTGAAAGTTTCTCTAAATCATTTTTAGAGAATTCTTCAGTAGAATCGATTCCCATATATAAGGGAGAGTAGTTTTTTATTAGTTTCAAAAGTTTAAGCCTTGACCCGCTTTCCTTCAAAACAGGCAAAAATCTGTTTTCTTCCCTCGAAAGTATGACCATTGCATAAATTCTTGGGTCACGGGAGATTACGTCAACTCCCAGGGATATTTCCATGGATGCACCCAAAACTTTATCTTTATCCTAATATTTTTTTCTCTTGATGTTTTATATAATTTTTGTAGAGCCGGAATCTTCAGGAAATATAGGTAGCGTCGCGAGGGTTATGAAAAATTTCGGTTTCTATGACCTTATTCTAGTTAACCCAGTTGATATAGATGAAGAGGCATACAAATTAGCAGTCCATGCAGAAGATATTTTGAAGTCTAGCATAATTGTAGGAAGTTTGGAAGAGGCCCTGAAATATGTAGATGTGTCAGTTGCAACAAGCGTAAATACAAGCGGTGGGGTCTTGAGGAATTATACTCCTGTTGAGAGCCTAGCCAAAAAAATACCATCTGATTTTAAGGTAGGAATTGTGCTAGGTAGGGAAAGCAGTGGACTTAGAAATCAAGAAGTTGAGATGT
>DUKX01000165.1:4354-9245 GCA_013329085.1 Methanofastidiosum sp.
ATTGAAAAGAATCTATTGATAGAGGATTTTAAAAAGATATTAGCCCATGTTGAAGAGCGAGAATACAGAAGGGATAACGCTATGACAGTCTTTAAGCACGTTTTAACACGGGGGTTTAATACACAGCGCGAGATATATACACTAAAGGGAATTTTTAGAAGGATTGTTTTGAAGCTTGAAGGTGAGCTATAAAGAACAACTAATTTAAACATCTTAGCCCTAATGTAGAATAATGTTTGAGGTATTTTATCTTGAAGGAGAAATACAAAGGGAAATAGCATCTCCTGAGCGATTAAAAGAGTTAGTTGAAAAGGGCACAAGATTATGGATTGACCTAATTGATTCAACGAATGAAGAGATAATTCATATTGGGAATATCTTCGATTTACACCCTGTGACTGTAGACGACTTAAGTGATGAAGGAACAAGGGTCAAGATAGAAGTTTTTGAAAACTATAATTTCATTGTTCTCTATAATCTTTTCATGGATACAAGGATTAACAAGTATGAATACGACGTTGTCATCGGCAATAACTACATCATAACAAAGGACGTGAGAAAAGAGATTAAAATTTTAGAAAAAATAAAAAATGACGAGAAAGCGTTAATGAAAATACTGAGCAAAGGGCCTGACTTTCTATTGCATATTATAATGGATAGGATCATAGACTCCTACTTTTTGATTCTGGATAGGCTTGATATAGTTCTAGAAGAAACAGAAGATGAACTATTCAATCAAGGGAGTAAAGAGTGTTTATTCAAGGTCATTGAACTTAAGAGAGATGTTTCTCTTTTCAAAAGGATAGTTGTTTCTGAAAGAGAAGAGCTATTGGGCCTATTAAGAAAAGAATCCATGTTTGTTTCGGATGAAACGAAAATTTATTTCAGGGATAACTACGACAGCATCATAAGTATCTTTGATTCCCTTGATTCGATGAGGGATTCCCTGATTGGAATACAGGATACTTATCTATCCTATACCTCGAACAAATTAAACGAGATAATGAAGGTTTTGACAATAATTGCAACGATAATGATGCCTCTGACTCTAATTACTGGGATATATGGGATGAACTTTGAATTTATGCCTGAGTTGAAGTCACCTTATGGATATTATTCAGTACTTTTGCTGATGCTTGCTATTGGTCTTTCGATGGTTTACTATTTTAAAAGAAAAGAATGGATGTAGTTATATCCGCTCTAATACAATTAGGGCTCCTCCAATGTCCCCTCTCTCGTATAACTGGGCCATTGCCATAAGTTCTTCTTTTACTCTTGTTAATTCTTGGCCTTCGACATAGGAAATTTTCTGGGATTTATTTTTTAGAATAATGGATGATCTTTCAAGGATCTTCTTCCCTTTTTCGTCAGGTGCGCCTTTTGATAATTGATTAAGTTTATCAGAGACTTCCAAGAGAAGTTTCTTTGTTAATTCCTTGTCGGTATCCAAAGATATTGAAGCTTTTCTAATTTGATTAGAAACTTCTGTTAATATTTGAGGTAATCTAGGTTGATCTTGTGGCAATATTATCTGCTCCGCCCTAGAGGCGTCATAGACTATGAACTGGCCAAATGTTTCTATGATCATATCTTGAGAAAAATTAATTCTCTGTCTATCACTTATTTCAATTACGCCATAATTTGCACCGGCTGGAGGTGATTTGCCCATATCTTCATTTGTAACCTCCCTCCACATACCGTTGTCAGTTCTCCTGTCAGTGAATAGAGAGATACAGGTTGCTATTGGCCCGCCCTGAACATGAATTATTTCGTCTTGTTCTGTATTATTTTTTATGAAATTGTAAAGATTAAAGGCGTTTTCAGAAACGTAAGGGCTTATTTTGAGCGTGCGCAGCTGGATGCCCATCAATGCATTCAAATTTTCTTTTAGAGGCGTTGATTGAATGACAACTGGGGCAACTCCCTGCATGGGTCCAGCTTCGCCCATTGGATTAGGGCCATATTTTAGCTGTGGCGCAGGGGCACCTGCTATAGGGGCTCTAAGGGATCTTAATCTAAGTGTGGGCTCCCCTGTATATGAAATTACTAAGAAAGCTATCAAAAATACATAGAACGCATTCTTATCTATTCTTTTTGAGACCTCATAAGCACCTACAGCCATTATGATTGCAAGTATCACTGGGGCATGCATAAAGAACCTAAATCCATACAATGCCCCTATAAGAAGTGTTGAAGGAACTGTTGCTAGTAGTAGTATGTCTTTTGTATCTCTTCTTTTGGCAAGGAAGTACACGCCCAAAATCGCAAAAAGTATAGTTATAATACCAATTGTCGGCATGTTTGCAAAGGATGACCAGTTTCCATGAATCCAGTCACGATTCAACAATACGTGGACTGCCCATGGACTAAAAGTGATTAATGATATAATTATTATCTTTAAGGAATACTTCAGGTAGTCTCGTTTCAATACTCCGAATATCCCTATTGCAAGGGCCACTAAAAATGAAGAGAAGTGCGTCCATAAAAATATTGAAAGTAAGGCTATTGAAAGAACTGTCTTTTTTCGGTATACCGCCCACATTGCCAAAGGAAAGAGTGCAAATATTAGAGATGTCGGTGCGATTGAAATCTGCCACCACCAGTAATTGTAGGAAGCTGAAAGTATCACTACCGATAATAATCCAACTTTCTTTCCAAAAAGATCCCTTGAAACAAAGAATGTTGAAAGAAGCGAAACTGGATAGATAAGAATTCCATAAAACTTCTGGATTGTTACCCATCCCATGCCTAAGATATTTGTGGCCGCAAAGAGCAAATGAAGAAATGGAGGATAAAGGTGAGGCCTCCCTATGGGTGCAAACTCATAGTAATCCCATAAGAAAGTTTTATGCTCGACAAACATCCTCGCTATCATCAGGTGGTACGACCAATCTTTCTGGTCAGCAGGGAGATTTTCAATATTTAAGATTAAAAGAACAGTATGAAATAAAATAACTGATAAAGCTGCAATATCAAGAAGAGACAGGTCTTTCTTCATTTAAGAAATTATGTTTGGGCATATTAAATAGTTTTCCAGTGCCTAGCAATATATATTTAAATTGGAGTTTAGAGATTCTATTGGTGGCTTTATGAACTTCCTTTTCGATGAGGACAAGAAGAAAGGCAGCTATGAAGTTGAAACTTTGAAGGATTCTATCAGGCGAATCAAACGTAATCTTGATGAGATATACAAAGAGATAGAAGAAATTGAAAGCAGGGTCTTTAATCAAAGTGACCTTTTTGAAATAAGGGAAAATGATCCTGATGATTATGTTAAAAGCGCATTAAACAGGAAAAGGCCGGCTCGTTTAGACAAAGACGTTTCATCATTTGAAGCAGATGATAGCCCCAAATCATATGGCACTAATGATTTTGCTAAAAAGATTGAAGATTACGACGGATAGCCTCTTTATTTTTTCTAAATAGCCAATTTTATCATTTTAACCGTAAAATTTATAAAGGATTACTTTCACTTTATATTAAGTTAACTTAATGTTAATATATTAATGAGGTGCTTTAAAGTGAAAGAAAATAATGAAATGGAGCTCGTTGTAGGGAGCGCAGAAAAGCTCGATGTGGGTAAAGGTATTGTAAGGATTGACCCAGATGCAATGAGAAAGATGTATCTAAATTACGGCGAGATTGTAAAGATACAAGGAGAGAAAATAACAGCTGCAAAGGCCCTGCCAGATACTGTCGAGAGTTCCGGAATAATTAGGATGGATAGCATACTCAGAAAGAACTCTGGAGCATTACTTGGGGATAGAGTTAGCATTTCTAGGGCAGAAGTCAAAGAAGCAAAGGCGATTACTCTTGCCCCGATGCAGGCCGATATGCAGTTTTCAGGAGACCTTTCATCGTATTTCAAGGAGAAGTTCTCCGATATCCCGATTGTTCAAAATAACGTTTTTGTATTTGAAATCTTTAATAGGAGCCTTCCATTTGTCGTGACAAAAACAAATCCGAGAGGTATCCTAAAGATAATTCCATCAACTAAGATCACAATATCCTCTAAACCAGTGTCAGAATCTGAGATATCAAAAATGCCTGACGTCACATATGAGGACATAGGTGGACTTAGAGATGAGATCCAAAAGATTAGAGAAATGATCGAGATGCCCATGAAGCATCCGGAAGTTTTCTCAAAACTCGGTATAGATCCTCCAAAGGGAGTTTTACTATATGGACCTCCTGGAACAGGTAAAACTCTCCTCGCAAAGGCACTTGCAAATGAGATCAACGCTTACTTCACCTCTATTAACGGTCCGGAAATAATGAGCAAATACTATGGTGAATCAGAAGAGAATCTTAGGAAGGTCTTTGAAGATGCAGGGGAAAACTCTCCGGCCATAATATTCATAGATGAGATCGATGCAATTGCCCCAAAAAGGGAGGAGTCTAAAGGGGAAGTCGAAAGAAGGGTAGTTTCTCAGCTTCTGACACTAATGGATGGACTAAAGACAAGGGGCAAGGTAGTGGTGATAGCAGCTACAAACTTGCCAGACACAATTGACCCAGCATTGAGGAGGCCTGGAAGATTTGACAGGGAAATTGAAATTGGTGTTCCCGACATAAATGACAGGAAAGAGATACTTCAGGTCCATACAAGGGGCATGCCGATAACTCAAGATGTTAATATATCGTATTACGCATCAAAGACACACGGCTACAGCGGAGCGGACCTTGAGTCATTGTGTAAAGAGGCAGGCATGAAGGCGATTAGAAGAGTGCTACCAGATCTCAGTGGTGGGGATATTGAAATTTCTTCAGAAATTCTAAACAAGCTTGAAGTGACAAAGAATGATTTCGATTTAGCTTTTTTAGAAGTCGAGCCATCTGCAATGAGGGAAGCCTTAGTTGAAGTTCCAACTGTAAAATGGAGCGATATCGG
>DUKX01000034.1 GCA_013329085.1 Methanofastidiosum sp.
ATATCTTTGAATGAGTCTAGGACAACAACTTCATCAATGCAGCCACGCCCATCCCTAGATTTGTAATACTTTGAATAAGTCTTTTCTCTACCTTTTTGACAAACTGCAACTGTATTGAATCCGTGTTTTTTTACACCGCTTGAAATATCAAGGGCAGAATGTCCTCCCAATACACCTATAGTTATGTTATCGAGATCATAGCTGCTCAGGATATTCTTTATATCCCCCTGACCTATCATGAAAAAACCTTACCAGCTTTTTATTTCCTCTTTAGCTCCTCCTTTAATGAGCTTTAGTACCTTTATCATGTTCTTTGCTGTATTCTGTGATGTCTTTATACCATATTCATCTTTATCAGAGTCTCCGATATTATAACCAAACCCAACACCACCATAGTGCGATGTCGCCTCATCTGCAACAACGATCGAATTATGTATCAAGAAGAAATTGAAAATTTGTTGTAGGGTAGTTTCCTGCCCTCCGTTTCTAAATCCTCCTACAGAAATTCCAGCTCCAACCTTGTTTCGAAGTTCAAATTTTCCCCTAAGTGCTCTGGTTCTGTCCATAAAAGCCTTCATCTGTGCAGACACTCCGCCTAAGTATACCGGCGAGGCGAGTATAATTCCGTCAGCACCTCTTATCTTATCGTACAAAGGTGTCATATCGTCTTTCTGAACGCAAATTCCAGTATCCTTACATNNCCCCACATGCCTTACAAGGGGCTACTTTCATTTGTCCAACATGTACAAATTCTGTTTCAACTCCAAGCTCTTTACATGTTTCAAGTGCTTTCTTTAATAGAAATAAAGTATTGCCCTCTCTAGGGGATCCACAAACTCCTAGTATTTTCATATAATCCCTCCATTTTTCTAATGAATGTTTATTTATAAAAATGTTTTGTAAGACACTTATATAAATTTTTATAAGTAAAGTACTTATATACAGTTCAGTGTTAAAAATGGAAGAAATTGAGGAGATAAGACAGAAGAAGATGAACGAACTAAAAGAAAAATTTTCAGGTGAAAAGAAAAGAGTACTAATTGAAGTCCTTGCTTTGTCTGGATGTTCTCATTGCCCAGCGGCAGCTGAAATGGCTTATAGAGTTGCATCACAGTATGACAATATTGATGTAGCCATAGTTAATATTGCAACTCCAGAAGGAAATTCAAAAGCAAGAAAACTTGGGGTCATGAGTGTACCTGCAATTCTAATAAATGGGAAAGTTGCCTTTATTGGGACACCTCAGGCAGATATGATAATGCACGATGCTGTAAGAAAGGCTATGTAGCCAAATCTTTTAGTTTATTCTTTATCTCTTCTAGGATAGTTAGATAAGACTCTTCAAGATCATTTGTAAAATTGTCTGAAAATGTAAATGGATCCTTTATTCCTATTGCGCAAAAAAGTATTTCATTTGGCATTCTGTCTGGAGAGATAGTCATCCCAAGTTTCACCATAGTTGAAAAATTAGTTGAGTGTGGTGAAGAAGTTTCAGGTATTGATAAAATATCTTCTAAAGTAATATATGTAATTTTTCCTATATTATCAGAAATAATCGAATCAATAAAAATAGCACAATTATAATCTAGAATAGAGTCGAGTAGCTCAATACCAGAAGAATAGAAAACTTCAAAGACTATATTATCATGTTCACTGAAATTTTTTTCTAAATCCTCAACAACTTTTGGCCCTATTCTATCATCCTTAAGGTAGGGATTTCCAATGCCTAGGACTATTATTTTTTTCATTTTATACTCTTATCGGATTTGGCCCTAGTTCTCTTATCTTTTCAGTGAATGATGTCATGACTTCCGAGAACCTCTTTCCCTCTGATGCGGAGATCCAGAATATCTCTAATCTTTCAGGTTCTATCCCCATGTCCGCAATTAGTTTTTTTAACAGTGTTACCCTTTTCAGCGCTTTAAAGTTTCCTTGCTGGTAGTGGCAGTCCCTAGGTATGTGACACCCTCCAATAAATACTCCATCTGCACCTCTAGCAAATGTTTCAAGAATAAATGCAGGGTCAACTCTTCCCGAGCACATAAGTCTTATCAGCTTAACATTTGGGGGATAGCTATACCTTGAACTGCCTGCAAGATCAGCACCTGCGTAAGTGCACCAGTTACAGACAAAACCAACAATATTCGGCTCAAAATTAGTCATCAGTCAACACCATAGAATTTTTTTATGAATCCATCCCTCGGAGTTTCTGAAAGGGAGGCTATTCTCTCTTTTGGGAGCCCCATTGAGAGCCCCAGAAGTTGATTATAGTAAAAAACAGGTATACAGAAATCTTCACCCTTATCTCTTAGGCCTTTTTGCCCTAAGTCAAACTGAAGGAAACAGAAAGGGCAAGCTGTAACGATACAGTCTGGGTCTGAGTATTTAATGTTTAGAAGCTTTTTTTCTAAAATCTTCAAAGTAACATCTGGATTATTACCCCTCATACCACCACCTGCACCACAACAAGATAATTTCTTTGGATAGTATACACTTTCCATTCCCAAAGCTTCAACCAAAGCATCTAGTTTGTGAGGTTTTTCAGGATTTTCGGCCATTAGGTGATCCGAGGGCCTCAATAGGTGGCAACCATAATGTACAGCAGCCTTGGCACCATCTAATTTTATCTTTGTAGCTTCTTTAATTTTTTCAGTACCAATATGATCATGGAGCACTTCTACTAAATGATATACAGAAATTGTGCCTTGATATTTTCTACCTACTTTATTTAGAATAGTATTTACTCTTTCTCTCTTTTCCTGATCATTTTTCAAGAGCAGATTACTATTCTTTAGGTAACAAAAACATCCATTGCAAACAGCCATTAAATCTTTGTTCATAGATTCAGCTATTGATATATTCCTAGCACTCTGTGCAAGCCCTGAAATTTCTTCAACTGACCAGAATGCCCCACCTGGAGGGCAACAACCTGCACCAACCATGTCATAAACATTGGTCCCTAGAAGCGACATTGTTTCCCTTATGGAGTTTTCAATATCGGGGTATCTTAAGGGAATAATACATCCTGTATATAAAGCATAATCAGTCGCATGCAATCACATCATCTCCCTTTGGCTTCCAATCCTTCTTTATCTTTAGTAATTTCCCTGCATGAGTTGAATCAACTATCTTTTGGATTTCAAGTATATACCTCTTGTCGGAACCTGCTGTCTTAAGATGGGGGGCATTAACTTTATCCCTAAGAGTAATACCCTTTTGAACAGTAACTGCATGTCCAAGGTGATAAATATTATTGGCAACTTCAATTTGGGCCTCTGGAATAATTCCCTTTTCTGCAGAAATTCTTCTTAGTGCAAAAACAACATCCGTTGGCCCTGCATTTTGAGGACATCTTTCCAAGCACATAAAGCAAGTAGTGCACAGCCATATTGCTTTTTTATCTAGTATTTGCTCGTCAAGGCCCAAAAGAACCTGATGCATAGTTCTTTTTATTTTATGATCAGTATCGCTTGCAACAGGACATCCTGAAGCGCACATCCCACACTGAAAGCACTCATAAACTCTTTTGCCCCCGTATTCAATGACCTTATTTACTAGGTCTTTGTTGGTGTCGTTAAGGACGATTTTCATTTATTACCCTCTGTAAGGGCCAAAATCTGCATTCTGACCTGTTTAGTTGTAAAGTGATTTGCTTTAATAGCTCCAGAAGGACATGCTGCACTACAAACACCACATCCTTTGCACAAAGAGATATCCACTTCCATTTTATCCTCTTCAGTATATCTAATTGCCTTGTATGTGCAAAGAGATTCGCACGTTCTACATCTTGCACACAAGTCTTCGATTATTTGGGCAAAAAGGGGCTCAATGTCTATTTCACCCTTTGACATAAGAGAAGAAGCTGCAGAAGCCGCCGCTTTGCCTTGACTTACTGCATCTGGGATCTCCTTGGGGCCCTGGCATGCGCCTGCAATAAAGATCCCATCGCTGTCAGTACTAACAGGTTTTAGTTTTGGATGAATCTCTTTGAAAAATCCAGTTTTATCAGTGCTTATGTTCAATAAGTTTGCAAGCTTCTTTGTTCCTTTTGGAGATTCCATTGCAACTGCTAAAACAACAAGGTCAGCAATAACACTTATCTGTTCTCCGAGGGTGTCGTCATCACCTGAAACTTCCAACCTGTCGCCAATTGAGTCAACTTGACTTATTCTGCCTCTAATGAACTTAACTCCCTTTTCTCTAGCCATTCTATAATACTCTTCATAACCCTTCCCAAAACATCTTAGATCGATATAATGAATGAACATATCTATGTCTGGATATTTTTCCTTTAGGAGTCTAGCATGTTTAATTGAGTATGTGCAGCAGATTCTAGAGCAATAATCATTTGTCTTTTCATCTCTTGAGCCGACACATTGGATAAAAGAAATTGTATGTGGTTTTCTACCATCAGATGGCCTTAATATCTCACCTTTTGTTGGTCCTGAAGCACACATCATCCTCTCAAGTTCTAGAGAAGTTATAACGTTCGGATGGTCATAATCATATTCGGCTTTTTTATTAGGGTCAAATAGATCATAACCAGTTGTAACAATAATACTTCCAACATCAAATTCAACAAACTCATCATCATTTTTTGAGATATCTATCGCACCAACTTGACATCTCTTCTCGCACAACTTACACTTGATACATTTTGTTTTGTCGATAACTGCTTTCATTGGTATGGCCTGTTGAAATTGTATATAGATGGCCTTTCTCTTATCCATATTACAGTTAAATTCATTGTCAACTTTAACAGGACATACTATGCTACAATCGCCACAGCCATTACACTTTTCCCAGTCTATTGATGTTTGTTTTTTCCTAACAACAACGTGATATTTTCCTATGTGGCCGGAGACATCTTCAATCTCTGAGTAGGTAAGAAGCTCAATATTTGGAGTGTTTGAAACTTCTACCATCATTGGAGCAAGAATACATGCGGAGCAATCATTTGTAGGGAAGGTCTTATCTAGTTGGGCCATTTTGCCCCCAATGCTTGGGTCTCTTTCTACAATATATACCTTGTATCCGCTACGGGCCAGATCTAGGGCAGCATTTATCCCAGATATGCCTCCACCTATCACCAGTGCAGATTTTAATACAGAGAGTTTTCTATCCTCTAAGGGCTCTAATTCAGATGCCCTATATACTCCGCTTTTAACTAACTGCTTTGCCTTTTTAGTTGCATTTTCTTTATCTTTAAAATGAGGCCACGAGCACTGGTCCCTAATATTAACTTGCTCATAGAGGTATTTATTCAAATTTGCCGAATTTAACGTTTTCCTGAATATTTCTTCATGAGTTCTAGGCGAGCAGCATGCGGCAACGACCCTGTTTATGCCTTCTTTTTTTATATCATCCTTTATAGTGTTCTGTCCCTGCTCAGAGCAGAGGTACATATGCTCTCTTACAACAGACACATTTTCTATTGTTTTAGAGAAATTAACAACTTCCTCAATATTGACGCTCCCTGCAATATTAGTACCACAGTGACAGACATAAACGCCAATCTTGGGACAACTGCTATCTTCCTTTTTTTTCTTTGACTGGGATTTTGCCATCATACCACTCTACAGATATTGAAATCTCCCGATAATTTTAGATTACCCTAATTGTTGATAAAATGAAACAACTGTTTTTATATCTTTTGGTTTACTACTGTAAATTTTGCAAATATATTATAAAGTAAAAGATTTATCTAA
>DUKX01000022.1:0-1251 GCA_013329085.1 Methanofastidiosum sp.
TTATAAAGGGTTTAAGCTTTGCGGTTCATTTTAGGGCAATTATGCAACAAAGCAATATTTAACCAAAGATATTAATACTACTTTAACTATGTCTTGCTTGGGGATTAAATGAATATTAAAGAGTTAGTTATAAAAGAAATAGAAAAAACTCCAGAACCAATACTCGAAGAAGTATTTGATTTTATAGTTTTTTTAAAAAATAAATCAAATATTATCTCAGAAACTGTAATTCTTAGTGAGTCTTCATTGGAAAAAGATTGGCTAAAACCTGAGGAGGATGACGCTTGGGCATATTTGTGAAAGGTGATATTGTAGTAGTACCTTTTCCATTTTCTGATTTGACACAATCAAAAAGGAGGCCTGCTTTAGTTCTGGCATCACCTCCAGGAAATGATATTATTTTGTGTCAAATTACTAGCCAAAAAGTAAAGGATAATATGCTATTTTGTTGTCTTCTAGTGATTTCAAAGACGGCGAAATAAATCAAGAGAGTAATATAAGGCCAAATAGGATATTCACAGCCGATGAGAAAATTGTCCTTTATAAGGTGGGCAAGATAAAAAGTGAAAAAATTAACGAAGTAATAAGGATAGTAATTGAATTATTATCGGTTAATGAATAATTTGTTCAATTAAGATTTGTAAATATTTATCTTAGCGAAACATCCCCGGAATAAACTTTAATCTCTTTTTCCTTAGTCTCTAATATCAATGCTCCGTTCTCATCAATATCTTTTGCTAATCCTTCGAAAGTTTCATTAATCCCAATAATCTTGACCTTTTTACCGAGCGTATCTGAATTATTTTTCCATCTTTCAATTATTTGATCTATGCCACCATTTAGATATTCTTGATAAATCAAATCATAATGCTCTAAAAAGGATTTCAAGAATAGTTTAATGGACACTTCTTCTTTCATTTCTATTTTTAGCGAGGTTCCGTTTTCTGGGAGAATCTCTTTTTCTGTATTTAGATTTATCCCAACCCCAACAACGATATAATTTATCTTCTCCATATCTGAAGATAGCTCTGTGAGTATGCCCGATATTTTCTTGCCAGAGACTAATACATCATTGGGCCATTTGATCTTTGCATTCAGATTGTTATTTATTGCATTTAATGTTTCTACAAGGGCTAATGAAGATACTAAAGTCAACTGAGATGCTTTTTCAGGCGAAACATTTGGTTTAAGAATAAAAGTTACATAAATTCCCCCTTTAGGCGAATACCATTCCCTTCCTCTTCTGCCACG
>DUKX01000022.1:1264-4018 GCA_013329085.1 Methanofastidiosum sp.
GATTTTTTTTCCAATAATCTTTGTATCAAGCAATCTTTCTAGTTCAAATTCTATTTGCTTTTCAGGGGATTTGATAAGTTTGTATCCTTCATTTGTCTTTGACTCTATTTCATATCCAAGCTCTCTAAGCTTTTTGATATGCTTCCATATAGCTGCCCTTGAAATCCCAATCTCTTTAGATATTTCTTCTCCAGAAACATAACTGCCTTTTTTCTCAAGGATTTCAAGTATCTTTGACTTCATTCTTTCACCGAAGAAAAGTTAAAATAGATTTCTGCGCCGGTATTTAATTTTATGCTTAATCTGTGATCTCCCGGCTTGCTGTATTCAATTTCTTTTTGGATAATTCTTTTTTCATTTGTTTTTATAGATTCATTTCCTTCTAGGATTTTATTCCCATCAATNNTCAAAATAGATGAGTCCATTTGTTTTTTTAGTATAGTTATACAAAAGTATTGATTTGTTATTAATCAAATTAACGGTGTATCCTTTTCCCTTAATAAAAAAAGTATCTCCAGGGTGATATGAATTTAGGCCATCAAGAGTAACTGTACTGTTTTTTATTTTTAATTCGGCACCTTCAAGATTTGAAGTATTGTTATCATTTTCTAGTATTGTAGTATTGAAGTAAAGCCTTGTGAAACGCTCTTCAGAAATCTTGACTTCGCTAAAAGACAAAAGAACAAATGCAGAAACAAAGATGAAGGAAAAGGCTAATGCATAGAGTACATACCTATCATTCACTTATCTCAAACCCGTCTTCCTTTGATTTAATACGATTTTCATCCACCAGGTCTTTTATGGCAAGCTCGACATCGAGCTCATCAATACTCAAAACATTTGATATCTCTGACTTTGATATTTTAGGATCGGTCTTTAATAGCTCATAGACACTTTCTTTTATCTCTTCTTCATCAATGTCTTCATAAAAGGACATATCGCCTTTCTCTTTACCAGTTTCGTTAGTTAGTGCTTCTTCAGAGACCTCTTCCATAAGCTCTTCTATCTCTGTCTCTTGGAGCGCTTCCTCAACTTCAGAGATATTTACTTCTTCAGTCACTGCTTCGTATGTTTCCTCTTTCTGGTAAGGCACAGGTTCTTGAGGTGGATAAGTATCTAGTTTATCGGTATATTCAAATGACAATCCTCTTTCCATAAGCTCTTTTATTCTTTTGGAAAGTTCGAGTTCTCTATAGAGCCAGTAGTTTGGTGTGACCGGTATAATAATATCTGGCACAAGATAAATTTCATCCTGGAACTCCCCCACCCTTCCGATTATGTCAACAATCTCGCCTCTCTTGAATTTATCAAGAAGCTCAATTTTGTCTGACCATGCTTTTATCCGAGTTGTGGCTGTTCCATCGTCAATTGTGAAGGAGCCGTAGGTATTTTCATTGTTTCTGTAGGAGTCTATTATGGTCCCAAGAAGCCGTGCTTCCTTTGATTCACCAAAAGGGGTAGAAAGGAAAACTCCGCCCATTTCGTCTTTTTTTAACTTACCATTGACAAGGTCAATAATCCTCATCTTGTAGGCTATCATTCAATGCTTTTTAATTATGAAGATATATAAAAGTTTCTTTAGAGGCCTATCGGTTTTTCTTGTTACTAACAAGTACCTTTCTCAATAAACTCTTTTCTTAATTCAAATGCCCCATATATTCTATTCTTAAATCTTCAGTAGCTTTAGAAAACCCTCGATATGCATTCATTTTTTTTATTTTCTTTTTTTTCTCAAAGTCGGCTAATTTATTTAGATCAGAAGTAAAATCGGTGTTTTCAGTTATTTCCTTTTTGCCTATAATCACGACAGAATTATTCGGTAAAATATATTAGTAAATAGATTTCTGAAATTAGATCGATATTTGATTTTAAATGAGCTCTTTCTATTTACTAGTTGTATATTCACTGTCCATATTCACCGTTACGTATAAAAATAATAAAATTAATATATAATATATGGATAGAGCCGAAAGAAACAAAAAACTTGTATCTTTACTTTGTGAAAGGGGTGCCAAGAAGATAGAAATTTTTGGATCAGTTGCAAGAGGCGAAGAGAGAGCTACCAGCGATATTGATATACTAGTTGAATTTGACGGTAGTCCAAGCCTCTTAGATGTAGTTAGAATAGAGCGAGAAGTATCGGAAGAAATAGGTAAGAAACTTGATTTAGTGACAAAAGATTCGCTTGGCCCCTACATAAGAGACAAGATTTTAAAGGAGGCAATACTTATTTATGAAAGATAAGGATGATAAACTCTTTCTTTTACATATTAGAGACGCAATAAATCTTATTGAAGAATTTATAGAATCCAAAGATTTTGAATTTTTTGTGAATAATAAAATTCTCAAGAGCGCAGTGGTATACCATTTTCAAATAATTGGTGAAGCAACTAAGAAATTATCTCCTGAGCTAATTAATGAATACTCTGAAATAAATTGGAAAGATATAGCAGGAATGAGGGATAAGATTGTCCATAGTTATTTTGATGTTGATTATGTATTAGTTTGGAGAGTAATTAAACAAGATCTTCCTGCTTTAAAAAGTACTGTTAATACTATATTAGAAGATTTAGAAGAAGAATAAACTAAAACTATTAGATTATTTCAATTTCAAGAAACTGTTTCAATATATAGATCAAGTGCTCTTTCTACATCCTTCCCGATTAACATCGTCAATGCTCTAAAGTCTCCTTTATCAGCCTTTTCCAGCGCAGAATAATATGCCCTTCTTTCTTCTTTTCTTAGTATTGTAGG
>DUKX01000078.1 GCA_013329085.1 Methanofastidiosum sp.
TTGTTATAGCTTCAGTGAATCTTGACTTGCCGTTATCCCTCTTGCCGTAGCAGCAGTAGTACCTCTGCTCGATTATTGCAGCATTTAGAGATAGCCCGCAGATCTTCTGCACAAACAGCCTTACATCCACATCCGGCAGTATAGTTGATATGAAGCTGTCCCAGAGGTCAGATCTTGCAGCAGGATCATAGGTGACATCTGCCATCATAGTAATGTAGTCTTCCCTTCTGTGCTCCCTGAACTCCATGTTCAAGAGATCAAGCGTGCCATTCTCACAGCATAGGAGATAGAGGTTTTTATCAAATCTATCTGGGCTCACCTTGATTTCAGCCTGTGATTTAAGGCAGTTTATCATGCCTTTTAGCTTGTTGTTGCTGAATGAGTTTTTGGCAAGCTCTAACAGCTTCTTGAGCTCGTCCTCGCTCTTTGCCTTTTCTGTCTCAACTTTGGCAATATTTTTGATAGTTTCAACAGCAAGCTCCCAGATCATGTTCATGTCATCCTTTGCCCATCGCCTCCCATCCCATACATAGAAGATGTCTTCAGGAGGGGAATACCTGAACATGTTGCCAAAGTAGTAGACCATTCTCTCAGAATTTCCGACATCGTTTTCTAAAAAATGTCTGCTTGGCCAATCGGTCTTTATCCTGTTGACTTCTGTCTCTGGCAGAGGCTCTTCTGTAAGGGTCTTATTAACGGCGTGGAGGCACTCCTTGATCTTTTTAGGATCGTATCCTCTATTGTATAGTTCCCCGGAAAGGCTTGTGAGCTCCATGTTCCGCCTTCCGCTTTTTATTATGCCTTCTTTTTCCCTGTCATTATGCTCACTATTATTGGCCCTAACTTTAGATCTGCTATTCTTTGCCTCAATCGTACCGATAAGCCAATCTGGGATTTCAGTCAATGGAAAGTCAGTTGGCGACTTTATCCAGCGGTAGTGTCTTCCAGTCTTGTGTATGGAAGGCGGGGCCTTTGCATAAGCACCTTCCCCCTGGATATCTATACCTGGCCTTAGGTCTGTGATCTTTTTGACATGTCTGCCGTTGGTCTTGAAATAGTAGTGGTAGCCTCCCCCTTCTCTTCCAGTTTTAACAAGGGGTGTAATCAGGCTATAGTCCTTAGTTTTGATGCTGTTCAAAGAGTCAAGGCCACCCTTGTCTATATCGATGTCCATAACTGCGATGCCGCTTATATCGCCGCATACTACCCCTATGTCTGCGTTAGGCCACTTGCTAAACCAATCTTCAACTTCTTCTTTAGTTGCCATTTTCTTTTCGTATGCCTTCCACTCTATCAGGGGTATTTTATTCATCGTTTTTATCGGGATAGCGTTCCACCCAAGAGAGCGGTAGTAAGTTGCCCAGGAAACGATAGGGCTATCAATCGAGGGCATTGGCCCTATTTTTAGGGCCAAATCGCCATCTCGGGCTTCACTCATCTGAATCCCTCTTGAACTGCCTAGCATACTCATTTGCTATTAGTATCTCAAGGGGCCGTGCAAGCCTTTCATCGACTCTCACAATCTGGCCTTTTTTGAACGGACCGTTTGGCAGGGCCATGCCGTCAAGAAAGAGAGGAATATCCTCCAGCAGCTCAACATACTGGCCTATAAGATGCTCTCCCCTAGAACTGGCCTTAATTTTAGGGCCAGGCAGCCCTTCAATGCAGTTATTTACGGTAGCAGTAATTCAACTCACCTACTGTTCCTACCGCTCAAACCAGTAAATCCATTGATTCTGGTGACTAAGCACATTTCTTCGCTTATCACATTTAAAGCCTTGAGCATAGGGTCTATTGGCCTTAATATCAGACCTCAAAATTTTCAACCAATGCACCACCATAGTGGCCGAGGTGTACCTTCTCCTCAACCTCTTTAGCGGTGAACGGCATTATACCAGATTTGATCACATCTAGAATAGACGTGTCCATTCTTGTATTTGACATATTTACCGGTGCAGTTCAAGAAGGAGCTTATTTATAATTATCGTGCATGAAAATAAAGCATGCGGTATTCTTGATTACAAATTTATTAATTATGAGAAATCAAATACATTAACTTATAGTCGTGGTTTGAATCACTAGATGGGCGCCAAGGTGGGTTTTGTGATGATACTCTTATTTTTAAGGCCAAATTAGAGGACATTATTTTTAGAGCAAAAGTAACTAAATTTTAGTTTAAAGTATCACAATAAGAGAAGAGTGTAAGAAAAATAAGTTGGCCTTAATTTTAGGGCTAATGGATTTATTTAATATTGAACTATACTGAAGTGGCAGTGATTCTGAGATAGTGAACTCATAATTTGGACATGAAAAGAAAAGAGCTTGATATATGAGTAAAGTTGCAACAATACTAAGTTTTTTAAAAAAAGCCTTTATTGATTTTTGATTAAGGAAATGAACATATAATTTTAATTCAAATTTAGGCACATAAGTGTTATATTTATATATAAGTTCTTTTTCTCTCAATGGGGATATATTTGACTGACCAAAAAATTATTGATACTCGTTCTAGTTTTCATGAATTATTAAATCATGTTTTCAGTCAAAATAAGGAGCTGTATTTAGAATATGGTAAAATAGAATATCCTCACTTGAAAACATATTTTTTAGAATCTAATTATCCTGAGGATTATGATTTATCAAGAAATATTCCAAAAGAGTATAAGCTTTACAAATCTAATGAAGAAGATTTTTATCGATTGGCTAATAAAGAAAATAAAAATGCTGGATTCCTCGATACTTCTAGAGGGAGAATATGGCAATTTTTTTCATTAGAGAAATCAGAAAAATCTGACTCTTTTGTAAAAAAATGGGCCGATAACACAATTAACTTAGATAGGTGTTGGCAGTCCAATG
>DUKX01000145.1 GCA_013329085.1 Methanofastidiosum sp.
CCGTTATGAACTATAGTCCAGTCAAGCAATCCAAAAGGGTGCGCTCCACCCCACCATCCAGGAGTATTAGTGGGGAATCTTCCATGCGCAGTCCATATATACCCCTTGTAATCTTCAAGACGGTAGAATCTACTGATGTCTTCGGGGTACCCCACGCCTTTGAATACCCCCATATTTTTTCCGCTTGAAATTACATATGCGCCTTCAATGTTATTATTGATATCCATTACAGCCTTGAAAGTCTCTTCTCTTTCGGAATCTTTGGACAAGATATTCCTATTTTTAACAAAATATCGCCACAATAATGGCTTATTAGGAAGATTAATAGAATTATCAGTCCTAATTTTTTCATCATATTCAATTAGAAAGTGTTTATTAATTAATTCTTCAGTTTCCTCTTTTGCCTTAACAGAATCAAAAAATAAATGTAATGCATAATCATCTGGATAGTCTGGGTATATCCCATATCCAGAAAAACCCCCGCCTAGGCCATTTGCCCTATCATGGAGAACAGAAATTGCTTCAGTGATGACACTACCACTGACCTTTTCTCCGTCAGTATTGATTAATCCGAATATAGAACAGCCTGAGATATCCTTTTCTCTCGGAAATTTGTTCATAATAAAAGCATAAAAGAAAATATATATATTAATTTCTATTAATAACTGGCCATTTTAAGCCAAAAAATAAATAATGTATACCTATTAAGGACATATTAGTAAGATAAGCTTATGCTACATTAGCCCTTTTATGTTCCCTTTGTCATCGATATCCATTTTTACAGCTGCCGGTGATCTTGAAAGACCAGGCATTAGGGTAATATTACCACAAATTATAACAATATAGCCAGCCCCACTTGCAAGTTCAACATCTGTTACTTCAAGATCAAAAGGTGGTGGAACCCCAATTAGATTCTTGTCATCAGATAAAGACAGTTGAGTTTTAGCGATGCAAACTGGCAGATTTCCATATCCAAGTTTTTTATATAATTCAATTTTTTTCTTGGGTTTTGTTTCAAATATTACACGTTTTGCACCATAGATTTTTTTAGCAATTATCTCTACCTTTTTTTCGATATCGTCAGTTAGTTCGTAAAGTGGCTTGAAAGTATTCTTTTGCTTTGACAATTCCAATACTATATTTGCAAGTTCTATTCCACCATTGCCCCCTTCTGAAAACATTTTGGATAAAGTCACGGGCACTTCCTTCTTTACACAAAGAGACTTTATCATTTCAATTTCCTGATCTCTGTCAAAATTAAACTTATTAATTGATACAACTACTGGAATTCCAAATAATTTGAGATTGTCAATATGTTTTTCAACATTTTTTAGACCTTTTAAGAAAGCTTCTTCATCGTGATAGGTAATAATATCCTTTAATCCGCCATGGTACTTTATTGCCTTGCATGTGACGACTAATACTACTGCAGAAGGGGAAAAATTACCTTTTCTTGAAACGATATTAAGGAATTTTTCTGCGCCTAAGTCTGCACCGAATCCAGCTTCAATTATGACAAAATCAGCCAATTTAAGGGCGATATTGGTCGCAATTATCGAATTTGTACCAATTGATATATTGGCAAAAGGCCCACCGTGTACAATTGCAGGCGTGTGCTCAATTGTCTGAACAAGGTTTGGTTTAAGTGCTTCTTTTAATATTGCTGCCAGTGCACCTTCAACTTTTAATTTTCCCGCATTTATGGGATTACCTTTTCTATCAAACGCGATGATAATGTTAGAAAGTCTTTCTTTAAGGTCTACTATATCCTTTGAAAGGCATACAATTGACATTATTTCTGATGCTGCTGTAATAATAAATTTAGATTCACGAGGTATACCATTTCCAGAACCCCCGAGACCAATAACGATATTCCTTAGGGCCCTGTCATTCATATCGATGGCTCTAGGCCACACAATATTATTAATATCAATATCAAGTTCATTACCCATCAAGATATGTGTATCGAGCATGGCTGCCAGAAGGTTATGTGCAGCTTGGACTGCATGAATATCGCCTGTGAAATGTAAGTTAATATCCTCCATCGGGAGGATTTGTGAACGCCCCCCGCCTGTGGCCCCTCCTTTTACACCAAACACAGGGCCCATCGAAGGTTCTCTTAGAGTAATCATCGTTTTCTTTCCAAGAATTGATAGAGCTTGACCCAATCCTATAGTGGTAAGTGTCTTTCCTTCACCATAAGGTGTTGGGTTCATCGCAGTTACTAAAATTAAATTACCTTTAGTATTTTTTTCATTAGCCTTTAAGATTGACAAATCTATTTTTGCTTTGTGCTTTCCAAACAATTCAAGATATTTCTCACTAATACCTGCTTTTTCGGCGATTTTTTCTATAGGCCAGATTTGTGCTTTGTTTGCTATGTCGATGTCACTTTCCATCTTAACCATCTTGATTTCAAATTCAATTGTAAATCTTTTTAAAAAGTTTTCGTTATTTAGTTTATGGTTTCTAAGTCTGAGCTAAGAGCCAGAATAAAAGAAGAAATGGCGAACCTAAATTATGCTAAAAAGGATATTATGGATGAAAAAATAAGAAATAGTATCTATAGCCTCAAGGAATATCGTTTGGCAAACATTATTTTCACTTATGTTTCAAAGGATAAAGAAGTAGATACAATTGATCTGATCTCTCATTCAATAACTCTTGGGAAGGCGGTCTGTGTTCCTTTGACGAAAAAAGATAATAATTCTCTTGAAATACGAGAAATTAAAGATTTAGTGGATCTAAAAATCGGAAACTTCGATATCCTAGAACCAAATAAGAATACTAAAATTACCAATCCTGAAGAAATTGAATTATTGTTTATTCCCGGCCTTGCCTTTGGGGTCAGGTGTGAGAGGCTCGGGAGAGGCGGAGGTTATTTTGACAGATTCTTAATGAGTTCTAGAGGTCTTAAAGTCGGTCTTGCTTATGAATTTCAGATTTTTGATTCATTGCCTGTTGAAAAACATGATATCAAAATGGATATGATTATTACTAATAAACGAATCATCAGCTGCGTTTAATAGAATAAACAAGAATTATTGCCGGAAAGAGGATCATTGAAGCGAACGGATTTATTGCGAAAAATGATGCAAGAGCGGGGAGACTTGAACCTGTTATTGTAGAAAGGTCTTGGCTTAGTGAAAACGTAGAGAATAATGTCCCTCTTCTTGTAACTTCTATTACCTCACACAAGAAGGAATAACACCAAACATCAATGAATGCCCCGGCCATTCCAATAAGGCCCGAAGATATAAAGAATAAGACAATATTGTTGGAAAAAACTAATAACGTAATCCCGGCTATATGGATTAATGCACCCCATTTAATCCACATTCTTTTACTTTCAATCTTTGCATAACGCCCTATAAGAATCTCAGAAAACCCAAAAACAAGTGATTCGAATGCAACTATCAATGAAACTATAGACCCGGCCATTCCAAGTTTTCCTATGGCAAATCTCACAAAGAATATCAAAAATGCTGTGAACACTGCTATATCAAATGTCTTGTATACTAAAGGGTCTAATACTTTTTTCAGTGTCTGAATTGAGGGGTAGCTCTTTTCCCTTAATTCAAATTTAAATTCCTTCATGGAGAATACATAAATTACTGTTATAGA
>DUKX01000140.1:0-1995 GCA_013329085.1 Methanofastidiosum sp.
AAAATCACTTGGTTTTACTAGAAAACAGTGTAAAAAATGTGGCACTTATTTCTGGTCTGTAAAGGATAGAGATATTTGCGGGGATCCTGAATGTGAGGGCGGCTATTCGTTTATAGAGAATTCACCTGCAAAGAAAAAACTTGACTTTATACAGGTTTGGAAGGAGATGTCTTCTCTCTTTGAGAAGAAAGGGTATGCTATAATCAAGAGGTACCCAGTTGTAGCTAGATGGCGAGATGACACAGACTTTGTCCAGGCTTCAATTTATGATTTTCAGCCGCATGTCGTGAAAGGGGTACAGGAGCCACCTGCAAATCCTTTATTGGTGCCACAGTTTTGTGTAAGGTTCAATGATATTGACAATGTCGGTGTCACATTGAGACACTACACAGGCTTTGTCATGATAGGCCAGCATGCCTTTTTCCCGCCAAAAGAATTCTCTCAAGACAGATTTCTCTCTGATATTTATGACTGGTTAAAAACTGGTCTTGGCATAACTTCCGAGGAGCTTATATTTCACGAAGATGCTTGGGCAGGTGGAGGGAATTTTGGGCCGTGCATGGAATTTTTTTCTAGGGGTTTGGAGCTGGGGAATCAAGTTTACATTGAATATGAAGTAACACCTTCTGGCGGAAAGGAGCTTGATCTTAAGGTGCTGGATATGGGAGCAGGACAGGAAAGGTTTTCCTGGTTTTCCCTTGCAAATCCAATCGGTTACGAGACGGTCTTTCCGACAGTTTGTGACCATCTTTACAGAAGAACAGGCATAACTCCTAATAAGTCATTTTTGAAGGGATTCATACCATACTCCGGGATGTTGAACATGGATGAGGTCGAAGATATTGAGAAGGTCTGGGATAGCATCGCAAAGAAACTCTCTACAGACAAAGAGTATCTGAAGCAACAAGTCTTACCTCTCCAGGCGATATATTCCATAGGGGATCATTCTAGATCATTATTATTTGCACTTTCTGACGGTGCCCTGCCTTCTAATGTTGGTGGCGGGTATAATCTAAGAGTAATTTTGAGAAGGGCATTGTCTTTCATAGAGAGATTCTCGTGGGATATTGAACTTCAAAAAGTCATTGAGGAGCATGCAAAATATCTCAAGCCCCAGTATCCCGAACTCAAAGAGAATATTAGCGATATCTGTGAAATCATTTCCTATGAGATGGAGAAGTTCGAGAATACAAAAGATAAGTCAAGAAGGATAATTGAAAGATTAAATGAAAAAGGAGAAGAGCTGTCTGAAGAAAAACTAATCGAATTATACGATTCACACGGCATCACACCAGAGGTCATGGGAGTAAAGCCGCCCAAGGACTTTTACAAGAGGGTAACTGAAAGGCACGAGAAGAAAGACTCAGTGGCAAGTGCAAAAGAAATCCACTACGACATGCCTGACACAGAAAGACTCTATTATGACGGCATAACAGAATTCTCTGCCAAGGTGCTTGATATCAAAGATAATATCGCCATACTTGATAAGACTGCATTTTATCCGGAGAGCGGAGGTCAAGAGGGAGACAGAGGACTGATAAACGACTGCCCTGTTTCATATACTGAAGTTTCCGGGAATGTAATTTTGCACATCATGGAAAAAATCAACTTCAAGAAAGGCGACACAGTAAAAGGTGTTGTGGATAATGAAAGAAGATTAAATCTTACAAGACACCACACAGCAACTCACATCATAAATGGCGTTAGCAGACAGATCTTAGGAAATCACATATGGCAGGCAGGTGCAGAAAAGACTGAAGAAAAAGCAAGGCTTGACATAACTCACTACAAACTGATTGACAACGAGGATCTATTCAAGATTGAGAAAATTTCCAATGAACTAGTACTGAAAAATCTCCCCATAGAAAAAGGCTTTTTCCCAAGGGCCGAAGCAGAAAAAAAGTATGGATTTAGGCTATACCAAGGTGGAGCAGTACCTGGAAAGAAAATCAGGGTCGTCAATGTCAAAGGGCTTGATGTGGAAGCGTGCGGAGG
>DUKX01000140.1:2187-3317 GCA_013329085.1 Methanofastidiosum sp.
TAGAATCTGATGGGATACTATTTATGGAAGAAACTGTGGATACATCACCTGATGAAATGAGAAAAATTGCAAAGGAGCTTTCAGGGGACAACAAGGTAATCGTATTAACCAATAACGAAGGCAACATAGTTGTATCATGCGGAAAAATGGCCATAGAAAGCGGACACAAAGCCTGCAATGTAATTAAGAAATACGGTAAAGGCGGAGGAAGAGACGACTTTGCCCAGGGCGTAAAAGGATAGTTTTTTATTATACTATCCTCTATTTTGTTTTATGAATAGAAAAGCAGTTTCTCCAGTCGTTGCTACAATGTTACTTGTTGCTGTAGCTGTATCTTCTGTCAGCGCTTATTGGGTATGGGTTAGGAGCTTTCAGACCCAAATCCAGGAAGAAGTTGAGCAGAGGACCGGAGTTTCAAGTAGTCTAAAATTGGAAGTTTTGAGTATAAATGACGATGGAAATAAATATTATGTTACTTTGAAAAATGCATCCTCATCAGGAAGTATTAGTTTAAGCAATTCAGATTTTATTATGGATGGCCAAAATACTTGGATTGAAATATCTCCGCTCCCCTCTTCCTTAAACATATCTGCCGGTTCCACGAGAACATTTGTTTTAACTCCCCCAATAAATAAAAAACCCGTTTCAGGCACCCAACATAGCTTTGTATTCATAGGCCATACTTCAAGGGATCAAGTCGTTGCAACGTTCTCTTACAGAGATTCATAAAACTAAAGAAGACTTTTATATCTCAATTTAAAAGTAATTTTGGTGTTAAAGATGACTAACCTTAAAATTACGGCTGGAGGATTTATTTTTAAAGCAAAGTTAGAGGAAGAGAACGCACCAAAAACTTGTTCTGCTTTTCTAAAGCTACTGCCTTTTAAGAATAAGATTATTCACGTGAGGTGGAGCGGGGAAGCTGTCTGGATACCTTTAGGGGATTTTAATCTAGGTATGGGATATGAGAATCATACAAGCCACCCTTCAAAGGGTGAAATCCTTCTCTACCCAGGCGGGATAAGTGAAACTGAGATTTTAATTCCTTATGGAAGCACCTGTTTTTCAAGCAAGATGGGCCAGCTTGCCGGTAATCACTTTCTTACAATTACTGAAGGAAAAGAAAAATT
>DUKX01000030.1 GCA_013329085.1 Methanofastidiosum sp.
AAATTCTTTATTTCATAAATCCTTCTTCTCATTTCTCTTATTCTTTCACTTGACGTGACATATCTTTTTTGGCATTTTTTACAGACGCACTCCTCTTTTTGTGGGCAGATTATATATTCTGCAGATTCTTTTGTGAGCCCAAAATCCTCTAGTCTTTTTCTTAAATTGATGTCGCTACCTGAAAAGGCTTCTTCGAAGTTTACTATACTTCTTTTTGATGAGGGGAGCAAGTATTTATTTTTCATGAATGCCCTCTCTTCTAGTCTCTTAAGGAGTATCCCCTCTGGAGTTTCTGCTTTTCTATAAGGTACCCCTAGCTCAGTTAATGCGATGATCCTCTCTTCGTAAGAATCAATCGGTAACTCCTCTTTGGATCGGGATGCTATCGTTCCCTCGACTTTTTTTAATGGCAGATTAACTTTTCCTATATTTAGATAGCAAGAAATGGCAGACCGGATAGCATAGTTTGATAGATATGTCAGAAATATACCATTTTCTTCTAGCCTGTCCACCATGAGCTTTACAGACTCTATTGTAAAAAGTTCAGGTGAAACTTCTGATTTGTACGGGTCAAAAAATATTACATCAAATTTATCTTGCATGTTAGAGAGAACTTCTTCTGCCTCCCCTATATGAAGCCTTAGATTTGAGTCATTTTCATATGCGAGATTTTTAATCAATCCCATCTCATGCAATTTACTTTCTACAGAACCTTTTATTCTTTCAAACTCAAGAGTCAAGAATGAATAGTTTTCAGGGAGAGGAATTATGAGGGATACTGCAGATATCTCCCAGAACTTTTCCACCATGTCTATCCTTAATTTTGGATTATGATAGAGTGCGTAAAGCGCATTGTAGCCAAAACCGCTACATATATCAAGAAGCCTTTTTCTTTCAGCTATCTTTGAAGGAATCGAGTATGCGTGAAGCCTTTCTTTTAGCGCCCCGATGTATGAGTGCATCGTGTCTTGAAACTTTAGGGAAAGAGAGCCATCGTCAGTTATTATGAACTCATCCTTTATATCAAGAAAGAAATCTCTCCTTGACTCGATTGCCTCTTTTTTTGAGAGGGAGCTATTATTTTCAGATTCAAAATAATCAGAAATTATTGAAAGTTCCATTTTGTTAATCCCTCTCAAACCTGAATATACTTCTAAGTGAGATCAGTCCTTCGTTTGACTCTAATATCCCGGCGCGGACTTCCCTTAATACCCTGTGGGCAGTGAAAAACTTTTTTGATGGATGCAGCCTATGCACTTCTTTTAATAGAGGACACCCAAATCCGGGCGACTCGTATCCAGGTATCCTTGCCGAGATGTACTTCATGTCCTTTTTTTTCAGAGCTAAAAGCGAGGGGAGATTAATCCTTATCATCCCATTTTTTATCAGAATTGTTTGGGAACCTGTCGGCAATAAATCACCGAACGCGATTGCAGATATTCCACGCTCTTTTGTAGCCTCTATTATGACATCTTCCATGTGCTTGTGGCACCTCCCACATGGGTGGTACCTCCCTTCAAGCGCACCTTTCACAATCTCCGATATATCGCCACCTATATACTCATGTGGGGCAGAAAGATGTGTAACAACATTTTGAATTATAGACCTAGTTCTTTTGGGAACCATCATATCGGATGGGTAAAAAGTTAGAGCAACTACATTAAATCCCATCTCTTTTAACAGATAAAGGGTAGCGGTGCTGTCCGAGCCCCCTGAATATGATACAGCGACAGTAATATCTTTGTCAATAGTCTTTCTTTTCTTTTGGATATAGTCCCTAAAGAATTCAAGTATATCCTTGTTTTGCCCTGTGGCTTTTTTTAACAATTTTTCTATCGTGTTTAAGGATTCCAAAAGCTTTAGCTCGCTCACTAACTCCTCAGTGCTTTCAATGACAGTGACAGGCTTTCCAATCTCTTCACTTAATCTGCCGACTACCCAGCCTCCTGGCCCTATAAGCATCGATTTGTCTGAGCGGTGGTATCCGCAAATTATAAGGACATCATCATCTTTGATCCATTTTATCCTGGGGCCTGTAGATGTATCCTGGCCAATATCATCTCGTATCTTTTTAATCCTCTCTTTTAACTCTTCTATCTCCATTAAATAAATAACAAAAGGTTTATATTAAAATATTTCCGTATAAAAATTATGATAAATGACGAGATGGAGATTCATCCCGAGGCTTTTATCCATGAAAAGGCTTTTGTCAACGGCAAGATAAGGATAGGCAAAGACTCAAGCATCTGGCCATTTGCAGTTTTAAGAGGCGACATCGAAAGAATAGAGATAGGTGAGGGCAGTAATGTCCAGGACAATGCTGTAGTGCACACAGACTTTGGAAAGCCGGCGATTATTGGAAATAACGTTGTCATAGGGCACTGTGCAGTTGTTCACGCATCTATCATTGGAGATAACACTCTCATAGGCATAAATGCAACAGTTTTGAGTGGCTCAAGGATAGGAAAAAACTGTATAATCGGTGCTGGAGCTGTAGTAAGTGAAAACATGGAGATCCCCGACAATTCAATTGCAGTTGGAGTCCCGGCAATTGTTATTAAAAGAACGGATGAGAAGGCAGTCGATAGGATAAAGAAAAATGCAGAGTTCTATATCGAGCTATCAAAGAAATATAAAAAATGATTAGATTACTATGTTCATATCATCACTATCTAAAAACATTCCACATTTTATTCTAGGGCCTGCCTATGGTATCTATGAAAAAAAGCTCATAGGCGAGATAAAAGAAGAAAAGGTTCCACACCACATAGGCCTTATAATGGACGGCAACAGGAGATATGCCGCTTCAAAGGGCATCCCCACATACCTTGGCCATGAGATGGGTATGAAAAAGGCCGAAGAGCTTTTGGAGTGGGCCAATGAGATTGGGATAAAGATAGTGACGTTATATGCATTTTCAACTGAGAACTTCAAGAGGGATAGCGAAGAGGTCAACTATATCATGAGCATGCTTGAACGAAAGTTCAAGGAAGCTAGTACTAACAAAAAAATAATTGAAAATAAGGTAAGGGTAAAAGCCATAGGAAATATTGCAATGCTCCCTGAAAATGTGAAACAGGCGATAAAAGAGGGTGAATCTGCGACAGAGAGACATGACAATATGACTCTAAACATCTGCGTTGCCTACGGCGGAAGGATGGAGATAATAGAGGCTATAAAGAGAATCCTTGACAGCTGTAATGGCGGTGCTATTGATCCAGAAGAGATAGATACAAAGTTACTCAGTGAAAATCTATTTACAAAAGGGCTTCCAGATCCAGACATCGTCATAAGGACAGGTGGCGAGGTAAGACTCAGTAACTTTCTTCTGTTTCAGTCAGCCTATGCCGAGTTATTTTTTCTTAATGTTTACTTCCCACTCATAAGAAAAATCGATTTTTTGAGGATAATAAGGGATTTTCAGCGAAGAAACAGGAGATTTGGAAGATAATTGGATAAGTTTAAAAACTCCAGACGCACTACTTATTTTGTTACATCGGTAAATATTTATCACAATCGTAGGTGTTAGTATGGTTGAAAGATTTAGATCAATTACAAGTGTTGGGAGAGGTTTTAGCCGTTACATGGGCTCAATATCAAGGAAAAAAAGAAAAGCTGACAGAATGATCGGCCTTCTAATTGACGGGCCCAATATCTTAAGAAAAGAATTTGACATTAATCTAGAGGATATAAAAAAGATTCTAGAGGACATGGGAGACATAAGAATCGGAAAAGTTTTATTGAATCAGTTTGCACCTCATGGCCTTATTGAGGCTATTGCAAACCAGGGCTTTGATGCTATTGTTGTCACAGGGGATATTGATGTCAGGATGGGTGTTGAAGCAATGGAGATAATTTACAATGAGAATATCAACACCGTTGCAATCGCTACAAGGGATGCAGATTTTGTACCTATACTTGCAAAGGCAAAGGAGCATGGAAAGGAAACAATAGTTATTGGAGCTGAGCCCGGATTTTCTATAGCCCTCCAAAACACTTCAGACTTTGTCATTAAGATGGGAAAGATCCCACCGGAAGCAGTTGAAGAGGAATCTGAGGAGCTAAGGATTGAGGGCGAAGAACTAGAAGATTCCTATTAATTTTTTATTTTCTTAGTAAGTTTTATAAGTTTCGAGCGCTTTAATAAGAGAGTGGAAACAAGGGACGAAAATAGCGTTCTTACTAGAACAGAGATGCAGATAATAAAATCTCTGAAACTTTCTTTTAGAACCTATGATGATTTAGAGAAGGAAGGGGTTGGTGACTCTAAGACACTTAACTCTGCGATAAATGCACTTTTATCGAAAAGATTAATGTCTCAGATGATCAAAGAAAATGACCTTGGTTATTCCACAGAATATTTCTTGACACCCAAAGGAATTGAGATGTCAAAGATTTTATCCCTCATGCGAATCTATAAATTTCCAGACGAGGGCATGACAAGGATGAAGCTTAAAATTTTGGAGTTCTTGGACAAAGAAAAAAAGCTTGAGAAGATAACTGAGTTTCTTGATATAGAAGAGGCGGAAGTCAAGAGGAACCTTAGAGTGCTTGTCAACACGAATCTTATAAAAAAGGAAGAGGACATCTATTCTATAACTTACCCCGGCGGAAAGTTCTTGAGTTTATTCTTAAAGTAAGGCGATTTTATGGACATTCTTTATCTTGAGTGGAGCAAGGTAGATGAAGCGATTTGGACGATGTGTGACATTATAAGAAGGGATTATGATTTTGATGTCATTGTTGGTATCTCTAGGGGCGGGCTAATACCAGCTGTTAGGATTTCCCACATATTCGATAATAAGCGTCTTTTATTGATGGAGGCAAAGTACTACAAGGATATAGGGGTAAGGGATGACAAGCCCCGAATAACTCTGCCTTTAAAGAAAGAAGATGTCATTGGAAAAAAAATCCTCCTTGTAGATGATGTCGCAGACACGGGCGGAACGCTTGTTGCTGTGAAGGAGTATATTGAAGGGCTCTCTCCAAAGGAGCTTAGAGTGGCCGTAGTTGCATCAAAACCTATATCAATTGTAAAGCCAGATTACACTGTTT
>DUKX01000132.1 GCA_013329085.1 Methanofastidiosum sp.
GTGGCCAGCTGTCAGATACATATTCTTTAGTTCAGCCATGAACATCGCCTCAACAACAGTATACTGTGAAGGGAAACTCTTGCCTTCTGTTATCGATTTGATCTGGTATTCAATCGGGTACTTCTTCCCAAACTTCTTAAAAAATTGATTGTATTTTTTAATAGTCTCAGATTCTAGGTAATCTTTAGAATTGTTTCTTATCTCCGCTTCAATACTTCTCTTTTCTTTTTCAAGTTCCTCATCAATCTTCTTATTTTCTAATTTTCTGACTTCCATTGTTGCAACTTTTAGATCAGGAAAATATTTGGATAAATCTAGTGAAACATTTACTTGCATGAAAGATATTATCTAATTTACTTTAAATTTTTTATGAATCAAAGTAGTAAAGATTTTATAGTACTTTATCCCTAAGTAGCCTGTGATAAAATGATCTGTAAAAATTGTAGTAAGGAGATAGAGGATACTGCCAAATTCTGTCCAGAGTGCGGCTCTTCAACGGGGCAGAGGGATGAATTTTACGTGGATTCAGATCACCTGGTAGAGGAAATAAAGAAGATCATCGACGAAGGTATAGCAACAAGAATTATAATAAAGGATGAGGGCGATAAGACGCTTCTAGATATTCCTCTTGCAGCAGGTGTCGTGGGCGCACTAATTGCCCCCTGGCTTGCAGCACTTGGCGCGATAGCAGCGCTAGTTGTAAAGTGCAAGATAGTTGTAGAGAAACCAAACTAAATTTTTATTTTTTATTAGAATAAATTATATAAATTACTTAACCCTCAAAAGAATAGGTGAGAAAGATGGATAATTCTGACGAGATAACTATTATTGAAACTAAGAAGATTAATGTTGATAATCCGATTATTATTGAGGGTGTTCCAGATATAGGGCTTGTCGGCTCAATTGCTGTAAGTCACATGGTACAAGAGCAGAATTTTGATGAAGTGGGATACATCAAGTCTGACCTTTTTCCTCCTGTAATGGTAGTCCATGATAGAAAGGTGTTAAATCCTGTGAGGATATTCCAAAAAGGGAAGCTCATAGCTATTCTGTCTGAAATCCCGATTGATCCAAGACCGGGGTATATGCTCTCAAAAAAGCTCACAGAATGGTATAAAGAAAAGGGTGTGGAACTTATTATCTCTATAAGTGGAATGTCTCTGCAGGAACGAATTGATATCGATGAGCCTGAAGTTTTTGGGACATCAAATAATGAAGATGTATTGAAAAAAATGGAGGGTTCAGGGGTCAAGATACTTGAAGAGGGATTTGTATCCGGTTTTTATGCTTTGATCCTTAAGAACTCTATTGAACTAAATTTAAATTCATCCGTTTTACTTGCACAGTGCTATCCAAGCTACCCCGATCCCGGGGCTGCCGCTTCAATTCTTAAGATACTAAATAAACTGACAGGGTTAGAAGTAGATGTTAAACAGCTGAGTGAACAGGCTGAAGATCTCAAGGTCAATTACAGGGTGCTTATGGAGCAGACAAATGCATCTATGCAAAGGGAAAACAAAGTTGAAGTACCGACTATGTATAGGTAGATCTTATGATAAGAAGGTACTATATAATTAAGGAGAACACAAATAATTCATTTAGGCAGACTTACTGGCATATTAACTATTGCGAACGCAATAATATTGAGCCTTTGACAGAATTTAAAGAAACTAAAGAAACCTTAATTGTAACTTTGGATATGCCTTGTGTGGACAAAGAAAAAATTGAGGTAACATCGGAAGAAAACTGTGTAAGGATTTCTGCACCTACAAGGAAAGGGTTCTGTTTTAAAAAAGATATTAATCTACACTTTTCAACTGATCCAGAAAAAGTCCTTGCCACTTTTAAGAAAGGAATCTTATCAATTGAAATACCAAAAAAAGTAAAGCATTATAAAATAGAAATAAAATAATCTATTGCCATTTTTCTAATGCTTTTTTGAGCTCTTTATGGGTCTTTGCATACTCTTGTAGGGATACCCCTTCCATAACGGCATCGACGGCCTGCCTCATAGCGGTCGCCCCTTTAATTGTTCCATCGGGGTGGCCGTGGATTCCGCCACCTGCTTGGATTATTGTGTCATCTCCCATAAATTGTACTATCTCGGGTATGTGGCCCGGGTGAAGCCCTCCAGAGTTTACTGGAAAACACGGATTCATGCCAAAAAGGTCAGATACAATCTTCTCCTTGTTTTTCAGTACTTCAGTTAGCTCTCCCTCCATCTTCCCAACTACGGTCCCTATATGCATCTGGTCAATTCCAGAAAGTCTTGAAAGAAGTGATAGCACTGGCATAGAAATACCGTGCCGCTCATATCTTGTTATGGCAGCATGCATCGCCCTGTGGCCATGTATTATCATATCAAATCCTTGATCTCGTATTTCCTGGACTTTGGAAAATCCAGCAACTAGGATGTCAACCATTATGCAAGCACCACCATGGTCTTTTACAAACTGTGCCCTCTCTGTCATATCTACCCCAGTTATGTTCGGGGCATAAAGCTTCTTTTCTCCAGTTTCACTCTCTGCCCTGTCAAGTGCATCTAGAACTTTTATTACCCTATCTTCAAAAGGACAGAACCTCTGATTTGTGAGATTCTCATCGTCTTTAACAAAATCGCACCCCCCATACCACGATTCGTATGAGATAGTGGCTGTATCTTCTGGGTTTAGCCCGACTTTTGGCTTAACTATAGTCCCTACATGCGGCCTTCTAGTTTTATCCGTCCTCATGTATTTTCTGACACCTTCAATTCCAAACTTGGGACCTTTGAAAGTTTTAATGTATCTCTGTGGTATCTCAATATCAAAAAGCCTTGCCTTTGGGATGATCTTCATACCGAGGATGTTCCCGGCAATATCTGAGAGAACTTGAGGAACTGAATTATCTTCAAACAGCTCTATCGGGTATGCAACTTTGATGTACGCAGCTTTGTTCCCTTCAATTTCGTAGAGTTCTTTAGCATAAAAAACAAAAGCAGATAGATTAGAGGTATACCCTTTTGCTGTTTTTAGGGGGGTCCACGTACCGTTTGAAGATTCCTTTGCAAGCTCGCCCGCATTTTTTAGAATATCATCTGTTTCAATGTAAAAATCTGCAATCAAATAGTTGTCTTTATCGACATCCTCCCCAAGTTTTACAAAATCCATCTAATCACCTTACTAATTAAGAAAAGAATCTATTTAAATTTAAGGGATTTAAGTGATAAATAAGAAATAATTAAGAATAGTTTAATAGATTAGTTATTTTCAACTTGAACTTCGACATCGTCAATGTACCAGCCGCGATAGTCATTTGCCAGTTCATCGCTCATGTCAAAATAGAAGCTTACCTCAATAATTTTTCCTTTGTAACTTGAGAGGTCATAAGTTTTCTGAAGCCACTGCTCCATCGGGTCGCTGTGCAGTTGCTCTAGATCTTGCCAGTCTCCATTTCCAACTTCCCTTATCTGTACATATCTCTGGTCGTAGAGTTTGCTCACATTTTCAGTCTGGTACCAGTACCAAAATGTTAAAGTTGCTTTAGTTGAATTCTTGAGATTTATTGGGGGTGAAACAAGTCTACCGCTATTAGCAGTTCCAGAGTCATAGTTTCCTGTAAGGTCACTTCCATACCAGTAACTTGAAACTCCACTGTTAGCGTTTCTGTATTCAGACGTTTCACTTACAATATGCCACATACCTGTAGACTCCCAACCAGCTGCACCCTTCTCAAAATTATAGGCGTAGTCGTTGCTGAATACCGGTACGGCAACTATCAAAGATAAAACTGCAATTGATAGCAGAGCGATTCCAATCTTTTTCATTGAATCCACCTTCATGTTACAAGCTACCTCAAACCTAATTTATAAATCTTTCTAGAGATATGCGCTATATATTATAAAATTATTAAAATATATTTATATTTTCAATTATTATTTATGATAATCAATAAAACAAATTAAAATTTAATAAAAATTATAAAAATGTAGATATATTTGTCATTAAACTAGAGATTCTTTAATTTAGATTGTAAATTGCACATATGCCTATTTTTTTGTCAGTTCATCAAGGATTCTCATGCCTTTTGTGAAGGCTGGCTGGCCTGATGTCAATAAAACTACTCTTAAGACATCGACTATTTCATCTGGCGTTACCTTTAGCTCCTTTATAGCTGAGCGCATCTGTTTTTCGGTTGCTGTTTCATCACAGTGGCCGGCAGCTATTCCAATTGCAATAAGCTTCTGTGTTTTATAATCTAAGACTTTCCCAGTGTAAACAACTTCGTTAAGAGTCTTTATAGCTTCATAAATATCGGGGTATTCTTTTTTTACCTTCCCCATGCCCTTTCCATAAAATACTTCATACTTCATTTTATCCCCAGTATTACTTAGTTTTAATCTTTATAAACATAATTAATTTCAAGCTGTAATTAATCAAAAGACATTTAACGAATTTTTCCTATCTTGTAAATAATGGAGGAGCTGTTACTTCTTTCTATCGGTTTTGGGGTAGGATTGTCAGGTGCAATTGCGCCTGGGCCTCTGTTTATGGCCACGATAAAGGACACTTTGAAGTACGGCCCGCTTTCCGGCCCAATGATATGTGTCGGGCACCTTTTTGTAGAGATCCCAATAATAATCGGCCTCTCCCTTGGCATATCTTACGTGATCAATATACCGATTGTAAGAGCAATGATAGGTTTAATCGGAGGATTGAGCCTTTTTTACCTTGGAGTTCAGATCATAAAAGACAGGAAAAAATTTGAAAGGATGTCCGAAGAGGGCATGAAAGGTATTGAAAAGGATCGAGTTAGAATTAAAAGCGAGTATTTACTCCCGATGAAAACAGGATTCATATTTACAATTTTAAATCCGGCAATGTTTATCTGGTGGTTTACAGTTGGAAACGGCCTTGTCATGCGGGGCCTTGCAATTGGATTTATAGGAGTTTTCTTATTATTTGTGGGCCACTGGTTTGCAGACGTTTCATGGTATACATTTCTTTCGTTTTCAGTTTCTAAAGGTAAGAAATTCATAAGTGCTAGAGTCTATGAGGTAATTCTTTTTACCTGCGGGGTATTCCTTCTTTCGATTGGATTGTATTTCCTCTACGGTTCCCTCCCATACTTTAGCCACTATATCTAATATTTTTATATTAGAAAAGATAATGGTATTATATGATTGAAATAGATGGTAGTTTTGGGGAAGGCGGAGGTCAAATACTCAGGACTTCACTAGCCCTATCAGTTTTAACAGAAACTCCTGTTCACATCTATAATATTAGGAGAAACAGGCCAAGGGAAGGATTGGCCCCACAGCACTTGAAAACAATATCTGCAATTGAAGAGCTTACTGGCTCGATAGCAGAAGGGAAATCTATTAGTTCAACTGAAATCAAGTTTATGCCCAAAAATGAGTTCAAAAGAAAGATCACAATTAACATTGGAACTGCAGGAAGTGTCACCCTGCTATTGCAGTCCCTCATGGTGCTTTTACCCTTCTTAGGAAATAAAACAACTGTCGGCGTCTACGGAGGGACAGATGTTCCCTGGAGCCCGCAGATAGATTACCTTAGAGAAATAACTGTACCGGCTTTGGAGAGGATGGGGTATGATATTTCAATTGGCAAAATAACGAGGGGATACTACCCTGAAGGCGGGGGCTATGTGGAGATAGAGGTAAAACCTATTAAAAAACTCAAATCAATCCAAATCGATAAATTTGAAAAACTGTCAAAAATTGAGGGTATTTCTTATTCCACGAATCTCCCTGAAAATGTTACTGAAAGGCAAAAAAAATCTGCAAGAGGGATAATCTTTAGAGAAGGGATCACCCCTAACATCAAACTTCAAGTTGAAAAGGATTCAAGCCAAAGGATTGGCTCTGGCATATTTCTTTTTTCTAAAGATAAGAACTCAGTCATTGGGGACGGGGCATTGGGTGAACGAGGGAAAAGGGCAGAAGAGGTAGGCGAGGAGGGAGCAAAACAGTTTATGGAGAAGTATTCGGAGGGGTTTGATTGCCACCTATCCGACCAACTAGTACCATATATGGCCCTAGCGGAGGGGGAATCATCCATATATACCAAAAATACTTCTCATCTTGAGACAAATATCTCGATTTTGGAGAAATTTTACAATATTAAATTTTTATGGAAGGATAATTTGTTAGAAGTAGAGGGTATTGGGCTTGAAAATGTTTATATAGATTAAACTTCAATAAACTAAGGTGAGAGAATGGGAGAGCTAAAGAAAGTATCTGAATTTGTGTATGAGATTGAGAAAAAAGGTGAGATGAAAGTACCAGCTAGGATTTATGCCGATGATAAACTTATAGTTAAAATGAAGGAAGACCTGACATTAAAACAGGCGGAGAATGTATCTTGCCTTAACGGGATTGAAGGCTATTCTTTTGTCATGCCTGATGGCCACCAGGGCTATGGATTTCCCATAGGTGGGGTCGCCGCAATGGATTATGAAAATGGCATCATATCCCCAGGGGGGGTCGGATACGACATAAACTGCGGGGTAAGGCTTCTAAAATCTGACTTAACTCATGATGATGTTTTTGAAAAAAGAAAGGCTATTATTGATTCTATATTCAAAAATGTCCCTTCTGGACTTGGTTCCCAGGGCAAGGTAAGATTATCTTCTAAAGACCTTGATGAAGTCCTGATGGTCGGGGCAAAATGGGCAGTTGATCAGGACTACGGCTGGAAAAAAGACCTGAAGCGTATTGAGAGCGAAGGTAGTATGGAAGGAGACCCAAGCAAGGTCAGCAGCAACGCAAAGAAGAGAGGGATGCCTCAGCTAGGAAGTCTTGGTAGCGGTAACCACTTCCTTGAAATGCAGGTCATCGATGAGATTTATGATGAGAAAACAGCAGATGGATTTGGGCTCAGAGAAGGGCAGATCTGTTTTATGATGCATACGGGGTCTAGAGGGTGTGGTCATCAGATATGCTCTGACTATATCCAAACAATGGAAGGAGCGCATAAAAAATACAATATAAAAATTCCAGATAGGGAGCTGGTATGTGCACCTGTCCACTCCAAAGAAGGAGAAGATTATTTCAAAGCCATGAGTTCAGGTGCTAACTTTGCATGGGCAAACAGGCAGATGATAACTCACTGGATAAGAGAATCTATTTCAAAAGTGATAGATGAGGATCCAGAAGATCTAGGATTAGAAATACTATATGATGTTGCCCATAATATAGCCAAGCTCGAAAAACACAACGGCAAGAAGTACTGTGTTCATAGAAAAGGGGCAACAAGGGCATTCTGGAAGGGGAGAGATGAACTGCCAAAAGAGTATGAAGACTTCGGGCAGCCAGTTATAATCCCTGGCGACATGGGAACTGCGTCTTACATAATGGTTGGGGTAAAATCATCAAGTCAAACGTTTGGGTCAACATGTCACGGAGCTGGAAGAGTTCTTTCAAGAAGTGCGGCGATTAAGAAATTTAGAGGTGAAGACATAATCAAAATGCTTGAAAAGCAAAATATATATGTCAAAGCCGCTTCTCCAAAGGTCGTTGCCGAAGAAGCTCCTGACGTATACAAAGATATTCATAATGTAGTGGACGTATGTGATAAAGCAGGTCTTGCAAAGAAAGTTGCAAAACTTAGGCCAATAGGGGTAGCTAAGGGGTAGATAAGCTCTATTCTGCCTTAAGGTTTAAGAATAAGTTTAGATATATATTAATTTATTATTGAGAATCTAAGGAGGGGATGATAAGATATGCCACCACATTGTGATACAATGGACGGCCCGGTTGTAGTTGCTGCCAAAATGGCTTTAGAAAGAGGAAATGTGAACTATATTCTTCCATGGGTACCAAAGGAATCAGAAAAAGAAGTTGTCGCTGCTTTTCAAAAAGCCCTCACTGCAGGGAAGAACGGCGGTGAAGCAAAAGAAGTTGCGAATCTTTGGTTCTTTGAAACTGTCGTGAGACTCCACAGGGCTGGTGAAAAAGCACCTTATACAGGACTAAAACCAGCTGGTTTAGACGAGGGACCAGTTATACCTCTGGTAGAAGAGGCAATTAAGATGGAATCGCCTTCAGCACTCATTGAATTTCTAAGCGAGGCAATTAATCAAGAAATAACAAATAAATTCGATTTAGTGATGGAGAAAAAAGATCATGATGTCAACAATGTAGATGCGGGAAGACATTTTGTCCATGCTTTT
>DUKX01000121.1 GCA_013329085.1 Methanofastidiosum sp.
ATCCCAAAAGCTGAGGTAGTGGTAGCTACTCCAGGCAGATTAATGGATCACCTCCAAAGAGGAACAATAAATATTTCTAAAATCAACATCCTTGTTTTGGACGAAGCAGATAGGATGCTTGACATGGGATTTTTAGAAGATGTTGAGAGAATTGTATCAGAATGTCCAACAGACAGGCAAACCTTATTTTTCTCTGCAACTATTTCAAGAGAAATCAAAAGATTGGCCAATAAGTACATGATTAAACCAACTAGCGTAACTGCAGAAAAAATGGTAGACCCAGAAAAACTTAAACAGGTCTATTACGACATACCAAGAAACATGAAATTGTCACTTCTTGTACACCTATTGGAGACTGAAAATTCAGAGCTTGCAATGATCTTCTGTAACACCAGGAATACTACAGATTATGTTGTAAAAAACCTTAGGGCAAATAACATAAAAGCTATCGCAATTCACGGTGGATTAACACAAAACAAGCGTACAAAAAGTATTAAACAATTCAACGACTCTAAAGCAGGTGTATTGGTATGTACAGATGTTGCCGCAAGAGGTCTTGATATTAATAACGTCTCCCACATCTATAACTATGATATATCAAATGATTCCAACGACTATGTCCACAGAATCGGAAGGACTGCAAGGGCTGGAGAATCAGGGAAAGTAATCAATCTATTGACAGACAGGGATTATGCAAATTTTACAAAAATACTTGACACCTACCCATCATTTACAATTGAAAGCGTAGAAAGACCATACTTAAAGAAAATTATGGCCATTACAGTAGACAATGAAAGATATTCTCAAGAACCAAGAAGACATTCCCAGGGCAATAGAAGACAATCAAACAGAAGGAATAACTCAAGGAGTTATCACAAGGGCAACTAATAAAATATTTTTTTCTTTTATTCTTTTTTTAAAACGTTAAGTTAATTAATATAGAAGCTTTAGTATTATTGATGAAAGGAGTAAAAAAACATTTCGAAGAAGAAGCTTCTGAATTTGATAATATTATCCTAAAATTAGTTCCGTATTATACTCAAATGATAGATGCCCTAGTTTCAGCTATCCCATCTAAGAATTCCGATTCAATCAGTATAATCGATTTGGGATGCGGAACTGGATACGTCTCAATGAACATAAAAGAGAGATTCCCAAATTCTAATCTTACTTGCCTTGACTTTGCTGAGAACATGATAGCGAAGGCCAAATTCAGATTGAGAAAATACAACAATGTCAACTTTTATCTAGAGGACATAACAAAATTTGATTTTGATAAAAAGTATAATGCTATTGTATCCTCTCTGGCACTTCATCACTTAGAAACAAAAAAAGATAAAATAAAATTCTATAAGAAAATATTTGATGCACTTGAACCTGAAGGGGTATTTTATAACGCAGATATTATTCTAGGTTCAAATGAGGCTCTCCAGGAGTTATATATCTCTAAATGGAAAGAGTTCATGGCCAAAAGTATCCCAGGGGATGAAATCGAGGATACTTGGATGACAAAACATCACGAAGAAGACTGGCCTGAAATACTTATCGACCAGATTTCATGGCTAGAGGATATTGGATTTAAAGGGATCGACATCGTATGGAAGTATTATAATTTCGCAGTCTATGGTGGAACTAAACCTAAATAAAAAGATTTTTAGGCATTGAAATAAGAAGCCCTTCCACATCTTTTTTAAAAAGAATTTCTCCGTTTTTGTTGAAGATCAGTTTTATCCTGTGGAAAGGAATAGTAGTAGTTTCAAAATGTATCCCGCTGCTATCAAAATTTGAGATATCGCTGCACCTAATATATCTTAGTGTCGGCCTTTTCTCTACCCAGTGGAGATACCCCACCCCATAATCGCTAGGATCTTCTCCTCCGTAGAATATTTTTGATAATATATTCCTTGATTGATTCACATAATTATTCTATTTTTTATTATATTAAAATTTAATTGGGAAATGACTATAATTTTAAATACTCAAACACAAAAATATATGCATGGATGAAAATAAATTAGAACGTTATTTTGAGATACCCATGATTATTTTTGGTCTGCTTGTAATACCTGTTTTGTATATTCAAATGACAAGCACTAACCCATCATTAAGATTTTTTGCATTTATAGTAGATGTCTTAATATGGCTGGCATTTGTAATAGAGTATGTTGCCGGGATATCGGTTACTAAGGATAAGAAAAAATATGCTAAGCAAAATTGGCTTAATTTATTCATTATACTAGTATCCCCGCCTTTACCCCTAAAGGCATTGAAAGGATTTGAAGGGCTAAGAATTATAAGAGTACTTAGGGTGCTGAGAGTATTCGTAGTTTTAGGCAGAGGAACAAAAGGATTCAAGAAATTCTATGCAAAAAATTCTGTCAACTATATAATATACTTGACAGTGATCCTTATTTTTTTTCTGCGGACTTATCTTTTCTATATTCGAAAAGGGCAAGTCGTTATTCGATGGGATCTGGTGGGCTATTGAAACTGTTTCAACAGTTGGCTACGGGGATATCGCACCTCTCACAACAGGAGGTCGCGCAATTGGCATTATATTGATCTTTTTAGGGATAGGTTTCATGTCTATGCTCACAGCAGCCATATCCGCATACTTTGTTGAAAAGGATGCAAATCAGGATACAAAGAAAATATTAGAAAAACTTGAATCGATGGGCAAAGAGTTAGAAGAATTAAAAAAGAATAAGTAAAAGTGGACTGGGTGGGATTTGAACCCACGGCCTCTCCCATGCCAAGGGAGTGCGCTTCCACTGCGCTACCAGCCCTAAAGTTAATCATTATAGTTTAATTTATAAAATTAATGGAGTAGAATTATTCAAAAATAATAATTAGCATTAGTTTTTGTTAAGCTCTCGCCCCATCTTTATGAGCTTCAATACCCTGTAAACACTTTCTTCAGAAGGAGAAACAATGAAGTCATCAGAGGCAACAACACGATCAAGGCCCAAGATTCCAATCGCCTTTCTTATTTCGGCGGCAGTCGGGGATTCATCATTAGAAACTTTTGACCAGTAGCTTTCAAGGTCAAAGATATTGAGAATCTTTGCTTCAAGGTCTTTGTACCTTATCTCTAACTCTGAAATTCTATCTTCTTTTGATTTTAGTTCCTTCTTTATTTCAGAGCTCTCAAGTTCTATTTCATTCTTTTCAACATTTAGCCTGTCGATATCCTCTTCAAGCTTGTTAATTAGTTCTTTCTCATTTTCGATGCCATTTAAGGTCTGTTCAAAATTCTTTGTTTTCTTTTTTAAATCATCATTTTCAATCTTTAATGAAAAAATGTCCTTCTCGAGAGAGCGTACTGATTTTTCCTTTTCTAGCAGTGTGCCAATAGATTTAAGTGATTTTAAGCCAATTCTGACAAGGCTGTTTTTAATTTCCTTTGATACCAAAAAAAGATCTGCGTGTTCGAGGTCACGTCCTTTTGGGAACTTCACTCTTTCAATTATGATTTCTTTCCCTTTAAGTTCTTCAAAAAGTCTATCGGCGAGTTCCCTACCTGATCTATCTGCATCTGTTGCAATTAAAACAATATCTGCACCAACAATCGATCTTTTAGCAATATCAATGTTGGTAGTAGGAATTATAGAAGAAATTGTAACTCCAAATTCAGAACCTAAGGCTAAATCTTGTATAGCCTTTGACAAGGTCTCAACATCAGAAACTCCTTCGACTATAATCCTTGTGTCAATCATTTCCTCTTACACCAATTGTAGCTTCTCATCTTTGCAGATTTACCAAAGCCACATGATGCACAGATACCATGAGAAGCATGATACGAATGATTTCCACACCTTCTGCATCTCACATGTGTTTTATTGTTCCTCTTACCGTAGGAAGGTGTTCCTTTACTCATATTAATCCTCCAAACTTGGTGAAATCAAAACAACGTTGTCTCCCCTTACAACTACATGTCCTAGCTTTCTTACCGATTCTCCGTTCTGAAGCTCTTCGGCAGCCTCCATTACAAGATTCATATGAATGTCATAACCTTTAAGAGTTCCTCTGAACTCTCTACCGCCTTTAAGCTCTACTAGGACGTTGGAATCCAAAGCTCTGTGTATGATGTCGAGTGGTCTTTGAGCCAATATATCACCTATTATGGAATCAGAATAAAATAGTATTTAAAGTTAACGGCGCAATATGCCAAAAATAATATCCCTATAAACTTAAATACATAATAAAGGCATATAATACTTATATGAAGAAAAAACCCGTCCATGACCTAAAAAAAGGAGAAATAAAAGACGTTTTAAACTCTATTCGAAATCTTTTTGGGGAAACTATTTTGCAGAGCATCGATAGTAAGTCTTCGTTTAAGATATCAAATCTAGATGAAAACATCGATATAATTTATGTAAACGATGCCCCCTCTTTTCTGAAATTGAAGGATAATTTCATACCCTCTCTAAAACTCCTAGTTTCTCTGAAAAAAGAGGAGATACCAAGAAGAATAGTCATCGATATGGGGGCTGTCCCATTCATCTCAAAAGGTGCCGATGTAATGAGGCCTGGAATTAAAGAAGTAGGCAGTCATATCGAGAAAGACGGACCTGTGATAATTATAGATGAAAAGCATGGAAAGCCGATTGCCGTCGGTATTGCAATGTATTCTTCTGAAGAGATATCTTCAATGAAAGAGGGAAAGGTAATCAAAACTCTTCACTACATCGGGGATAAAATATGGCAGGGTCTTTGATCACTTCACAGTTACAGACTTTGCAAGATTTCTTGGTTTATCGATCGGAAGACCTTTTTTCCTTGCAATATAATATGTGAGCAGCTGGCCTATCACAACAGATAGAATAGCAAACTTACCGTCATTTATGGTTATGTCCATCTTAAAGTCTGAGTCCATCATGTTGGCAATTGTTATTACCCTTGCGCCTCGTGCCTCAACTTCCTTGGCATTTGAGTACATATCAAAATCCTTACCCGGAATCAATGCTATAACTGGGGTACCTGGTTCTATCAACGCAATGGTGCCGTGCTTTAGTTCTCCCCCCATCATACCTTCAGCATGTATGTAGGATATCTCCTTTAGCTTCAACGCCATTTCTCTTGAAGGTGGGTAGGAGAGACCTCTCCCGATTATGTATATGTCTTTTTTCTCATAAAGTTCATCGGCCATGCGCTTGATACTTTCTTCATTTTCCTTTATTACGTAGTCAATTTTTCCAGGTATTGTTTTCATGTTAACAGAAAACCCTAATAGAGAGGATAGGTATAAGAGTGCAACAACTTGATTTGTAAATGTCTTTGTAGCAGCCACGCATATTTCTGGTCCTGCATGAATTTCAAGAGAGATATCAGACATTCTCTGTAGAGTTGAATGCGGAACATTTACAAGGGATACTATTTTAGCCCCTCTTTCCCTTGCCCACTTTGTTGCAGCCACAACATCCATAGTTTCACCACTTTGGGATATGGCTATAAAGAGGGTATCTTTGTCTACAAGCATAAAATTCTGGAACTCACTTGCAATCAGAGTGTGAGCATTTACTCCGGTCCTGTTAAGGAAATATATGCCCAGAAGGGAAGCGTAATAAGAGCTTCCGGCAGCTGTAAAAACTACCCTTTTTGAGTTTTTGACAAGATTAGCAATCTTAGTGATCTTATCATGCTGCTCGCCGTCAAGAGAGCTGATAAGTCTTTGAGAGGATATTGGCTGTTCATGGATCTCCTTTATCATGTAATGTGGGTAGCTTTGAACAGACTCCTCTTGGGATATTGCCCAAGTGAACTCGTAAATTCCTTTTTTGATTTCTTTACCCTCACTATCATAAAAAGTATATTTATTAGGATCAATTATGGCAAACTCCTTGTCCTCAAAGAATATTGCCTTGTTTGTAGTATCAGAGAATGCATATATATCAGATGCTAGATAAAATTTGTCTTTGGCAAGGCCTAAAACAAGTGGTGAATCCTTCTTTATAGCATAAATCCTGTTTTTATCTTTTTCAATGATAAGTATAGCGTATGTGCCTTCAATCCTTTTGATGAAACTCTTTATTGCTTCAAACATATCCTTTGATTTTAGCTCTTCCTCAAGGAAATGTGAAATAATTTCAGAATCTGTCTCTGTGATAAAGACATGACCTTTTGCACTAAGCTCCTTCTGTAGTTCTTGGTAATTTTCAATAATACCATTATGAACAGTAAATATATTTTTTTTGCAGTCCCAGTGGGGGTGAGAATTTATTTTTGTAACTCCACCATGTGTTGCCCACCTTGTATGGGAGATTGCACATGACGTGTTTGAATCCTTGATAGTTTCCAAGAATTGTGATATCTCGCCTACATCCTTTTCTACATTACCCTGGACATCGGCGTATCCCACTGAGTCATAACCCCTATACTCAAGTCTCTTTAAAGACTTCAAGAGGTCATTTTTTATCGATATTTTGCCATCGGTGATAATTCCAACGATTCCGCACATGAAACCACACTAATCATGCCTTTACTATCTATTTTAAAGTTTCGGGTGAAACACTTATTTCTTGATAATAACATACATGAATAATCCCGAATAATTCAAAAAAGAAGCTTAAATAGGCTTCTTTCAATTTCTAGCGCTATCTTATGCCATAAAACCTTTTAAATATACATATTCCATTATTTTCAATGAATGAGCATCTAAAAGCAATGATTGACGATAAAACATTCAACGAAAAGATAGAAGAGATAAAGGAGACTCATATCTCCTATATCTTTCTTACTAAAAACTTTGCATACAAGATAAAAAAAGATATAATGTTTCCATTTCTTGATTATTCAACTCTTGAGAAGAGAGAGTTCTACTGCAAAGAGGAGTTTAGAATAAACAAGCTATTATGCCCAGATATGTATCTGAGGGTCTCAGCAATGATAAAAGAGGGCAGTGGCTTGATACTTTCAGACACCGGATTACCTCTTGATTACACTATTGTAATGAAAAGAATGCCTGAAAAGTACATAATGAGGGCTCTAATCGAAAAAAACAAGATTAAGGAAGAGATCCTTGAAGAAATAGCATTGAAAATACTCTTATTCCATAAAAGAGCAAGAGTTGATTATAATGGAAAATATGGCTCGTTGGCGAATGTTAAAAAAAATGTCATGGATAATTTTAAGGATCTTGAATGTTTCATCGGTGATCTATTTTCAAGTAACGAATTCAATACACTTATCGGGAAAAATCTTGAGTTTATGAACAAAAACAGTGCTCTTTTTGAGAAAAGAGTCAAGAAAGGAAGAGTCCTAGAAACACATGGCGACCTTCATTCTGGAAACATATTTGTGACACCAAAGGACACCTATATCTTTGACGCCATAGAATTTAATCCAGGTATTAATACAACTGACGTAGCTGCTGAAATAGCTTTCTTATGTATGGATCTTGAGTTTCTTGGAAGGGATGATCTTTCAAAAACCTTTTCAGATAAATATATCTTAGAAAGCAATGATAAGGAAATCCAAAAGCTCCTTTCTTTTTACAAAGGGTACAGGGCATGTGTCAGGGCGAAGGTAAATGGTTACCAGGCATCTGCTGATAGCACTGCCAAAGAACTTACAAAAAAATACTTTTATTTGGCCTTAAAATATGCGGAGGAGTTGTAGTGGAGATAAATGAGATTGCTACCAAGATCACTTCAAACCTTAACAAACAGGAAATGCTAGATTTTTTATTTAGTCTTATTGAAACTGAAACTGTAAATCCCCCTGGAAATGAATACCTTTTACATGATATAATCATGAAATGTATGAAAGAGATAGGTGCTGAAGTTCAGATAATTTCAAAGGATGAGAAAAGACCAAATTACATTGGAAGAATAGGGAGGGGAGAACCATCTGTTGCAATAATCTCGCACATGGATGTCGTGCCACCGGGGGAAGGATGGACGCATCACCCATTTCAACCATATGAAAATGAAGGTAAAATTTACGGCAGGGGGGCTCTTGATAACAAAGGATGCCTTGCAGCATCATGGGCTGGGATAAAAGCATTGCTCAAAAGTGGATTAAAGTTCAAAGGAACGATTTATTTCTGCGCAGTTTCTGATGAAGAGATGGGATCCGATTACGGTGTTGAATATATTGTAGAGAAAGGGTTTAAGCCTGACTATGCAATTGTCCCAGATAGCGGCTCAATAGACAAAGCAGTTATTGGGGAGAAAGGCGCAGCCTGGTTTGACCTTGAAAGTTTTGGGAAGCAATCCCACGGCTCAACACCAGAATTAGGAATAAATGCCATAATCAAAGTATCCAAATTAATCTCTAATTTTGAAAAATTTGATTTCAATCTTAAATACGATCCTAGGTTCACCCCTCCAACAATTAATGTGGGGATGGTATCTGGGGGAAATGCACCGAATATAGTGGCCTCAAGATGCAAAGTCACATTGGATATAAGATACCCTGTCGGAATAACTGAAGGTATGATCCTAAAAAGAATGTCTGACGAAATAGAGGTTTTAAAGAAGAAAGACAATGAGGTAGACATACGATTAGGCGAAGTCACAACAAGGCACTACCCTCACATCATAGAAAATAATAGCAAATTAATAGACGCGTTTAAAAATACTGCTAAGGAAATTGGCATGCCAATGGAATTTGAAACATCTGCTGGAATAACAGTTGCAAAGATATTGAACTTAAACGGAATACCTGCAATTGCCCATTCACCTGATTCTGATAAGACTTGGCATATTTCAGACGAATATGTAAAAATAGAAAATTTAGAAAAGTGTGCAGTTTTATGGGCATCAGTTATCTATGAGTTGGTGAGATAACTATCTGCTAGCGTAATATTTATCTAGGTAGAATCCGTAATTCTGCTCAATTTCTTTTTGAACTTCGTTTTTAAATTCCTCAACTTTTAATATCCCCTTTTCTTCAAGCTTTTTTAAAAGGAGATCCAAAAAGACTTCTTGGTAAGCTATCTCAAAAATCATCCTGCTCCTTACCTCTTCGGGATGGGCAGTTTCAATAGCATAATCATCATTTATCTCATCCATCAAATCACCAATTGAACCTATCAATAAACTTTTAAAAGGTTTCTTATATTTTATACTATAATATACTTAGTGTTTCTGGATGTGAAGCAGTGGATTATAAGAAAGAAGGCAAAGAGATACTAGAAGGCATAGTAATTGCCGTTGTGCTTTACCTAGTCATTAGCTTGACATTATCTTACGCTTTAAAAGTTGAAAATCCAGTGGCTGTTGTTATTTCCGGGAGCATGGAGCCCGTCTACTACAGAGGGGACATAATTGTGATAAAAGGGACAGACCCAGGCAACATACAGGTCGGCGACATCGTTGTATACAAAAGGCCCTACCAGGATATTCCTATAGTGCATAGAGCGATAAACATAATAGAGGAAGATGGGGTGCTGTATTTTGTAACTAAGGGCGACAACAATCCTTTTGAGGACTCTTACTTCGAAAATGGTAAAAAATTTCCAGGGGTCCCCGATTATGCTATTCTGGGAAAAAGTGTCATGAAGATACCTAAACTTGGGTATGTGACAATTTTCTTTAAGCGCCTTATTGGAGTTAGGATATGAGAAGGTCCCCTTCACTGGCAGTTGACATAATTATTTTTTTCGATAATAAATTAGTATTAATAAAAAGAGGCAGAGAACCATTCAAAGATTTTTTTGCACTCCCTGGAGGGTTTGTTGAATATGGGGAGACTGTTGAAAATGCCGCAATAAGGGAAGCAAAAGAAGAAACAGGCCTTGATTTTACAAAACTAACTCTTTTAGGCGTATATTCAAAACCTGATAGAGACCCACGNNTTATTTGATATAACTCAAATACCAACTAATCTAGCCTTTGATCACAATAACATAATTCAGGATTTTTTAGATTTTTACAAGGAGGAATAAATATCATCGATAATAACAACATCTCAAATATTTTAGAAATCTTAAGAGAGGAGATTAAGAAGTTCAATGTCCCGATTGTTTCTGAAGTTGCAGCTGATAGAGATCCATACAAGGTTCTAATCTCATGTATACTGAGTCTTAGAACTAAGGATGAAGTGACAAAGAAGGCTTCACTTAAGCTCTTTGGGCATGCTGACACCGCTAAAAAAATGATCAATTTGGATGAGGCGGAGATCCAGAAGATAATATACCCAGTTGGATTCTATAAGACTAAGGCAAAAAGGATTATTGAGATGTCCCATAAGATATTAGATGAATATGGAGGGAAAGTTCCAGACACAATTGATGAACTTTTGAAACTCAAAGGCGTAGGCAGAAAGACCGCAAATATTGTAGTTACTCTTGGATATGCAAAACCTGGAGTCTGTGTTGATACTCATGTCCACAGGATATCAAACAGGTGGGGTTACGTCAAGACAAAAAATCCAATTCAAACTGAGTTTGCTTTGAGAGAAAAGCTCCCACAAGAGCACTGGATTGAATATAATGATATCCTTGTGGCCTACGGTCAAAATGTCTGCGCACCTATCAGTCCCAAGTGCAGCATCTGCCCAATAGAAGAACACTGCCCAAAAATAGGGGTAGGAAAACACAGATAAAGAATAATAAGGTGGGCCCGCTGAGATTTGAACTCAGGACCTCCCGGTTATCAGCCGGACGCTATAACCAATCTAAGCCACGGGCCCATGTATATCACGCAAATATTAACAACGTATTTAAGATTTTCGTTCCTAT
>DUKX01000215.1 GCA_013329085.1 Methanofastidiosum sp.
GATAATGTTCTTTCTAGGGATGTATCACTGTCATATTGTATATCTACCTTCTCAGATTTATTATCTAAAAGATAAAAACAATGTTCTTCTTCAGAAACATCACCGTACTTTTCTTGCGGATCTATCAAAAGGTAAGCCTTTCCTTTATCATGAAAAGATGGTCTGCCAGCCCTACCTATCATCTGCTGAAATTCAAATATCTTAAGTGGCTCTATCCCCATGGAAAGCGTTTCGAAAGTAACTGCTGATGCTGGAAAGTCAACGCCTGCAGCAAGTGCTGCCGTAGTGACGACAGTATCAAGCTTTCCTTTCCAAAATTTATTTTCTATTTCTCTTCTCTCCTTAAAAGGAAGGCCAGAATGATAAGCTGCCGCATTTATCCCTCTCGTCTTAAAATGTTCAGCAAGGGAGTGGCAATTCTTTCTTGAATTAGAAAAAACAATTACTTGTCCTCTGTGACCTTTTGAAGAGATTTCTGAATTCTCCTTTCTTATTAATCTAGAGATAATATGAAGTTTTCCACCGTGCCCAGTGCAGAAAATAACATGTCTTTCTAGTGGAACAGGCCTCTTGTCATAACTCACAAGTTCCATTTTGAGTATATCCGAGAGTTCCTTTGGATTTCCAACAGTTGCAGATAGCCCAATAAACTGAGCCTTTGGACACAAAATATATAGTCTTGATATTAAGCTGTCTAAAAGAGGACCCCTTTCTTTGTCTTGAAGCATGTGAATTTCGTCTATTACAACAGTAGAAATACCGTTAATAGTAATCCCAGATCTAAAAATCTGGTCTATGCCTTCATATGTTCCAATTATTATGTCTGAATCTAAAGATCTGTTTATATCTTTTGGATTTTCGGCAATTCTAGATAATCCAACTCTTAAAGAAACACTGTTATTTGGATAATTTTCTCTAAAGTCCTCATACTTCTGCAAAGAAAGTGAAACTAAAGGAGATAGGTAAAGTAATTTATCTCCCTTTTTATATCTTGAAAAAAATGATAATTCTCCGATTAAGGTCTTTCCTGAAGCAGTTTCACTCATAACGAGAAAATTATTCCCATTAAATAGTCCCTTGTCTATTGCAATGGACTGTACCGGTGTAAGTTCATTGATACCTCTTGAAAAAAATATGTCTTTGAATTCGCTAGATATATCAAGGTCTGATATTTTATGTATTTTAATGTCAAGGGGCGAAGAATCAATTCTATCGTACATCGTAATAGAAGAATCTCTTGTTGGGTCAAACTTTGGATCAAAAACCATAAGCACCCTATCAACGTCAGAATATCTTTTCAGCAATTTCTCCGCAAGCTTTGTATCTTTTATTCCTTTATAATTCAAATCTTTTGCAATTTCAGATTTTGCACATATTTCACATATTGGCTCCGAGTGATAGGTATATGGCGTTCCTTTGGTATTGATTCTATTTTCAATAAAGCAAAACTTACATAAAGAAATATAGTCAAATTTAGCGCCATAAGATTTTAGCATGTTGATAAATAAATTCAATATATCCTCAGTGAAGTGGTCTTTTGATACGTAAATGGTATCGCTTCTTAGAAGTTTAAGTGATTCTTTTGGCATCAAGATTATTTCTTTATCATCTTCAATCTTTCTAAATTTTTTAGGAACAAATCGCTCTCCGTCTTGGGCAAGGACAAGAAGATATTTTGTAGTAATCTTCCCACTAAGAACTTCTAGTATCTCCACTTCATCTTTTTTCTTCTTGTTCCTTACGGCGATGAGCATTATAAGAAACCTTTTCCACAATATTTATAAAATAACCTTTTTAATATAGTAAAGGTGCTCCTTTGAAGGTTCTTATTGCTGGTAATTTTGATGTTATTCATCCGGGTCATATCTATTTTTTAACAGAAGCATCAAAATTAGGGGATGTCACCGTTGTTGTAGCAAGAGATGAAACTATAAAGAAATTCAAGGGACGTGCCCCGATATTTAATGAGAATGAACGTAAATTGATTCTTGAAAATCTTAAGATGGTTAAAAAAGTTATACTTGGAGACCAGAAGGATTTTTTTGCGCCGGTCCTAACGGAGAATCCGGATATTATTTTTCTGGGGCCTGACCAGTATTCCTCTTGGATCGAAGAACGTATCGGTAAAAGTGGACTTAATACAAAAATAATGAGGCTTGACAAGAGATTGCCTTATAGTTCAAGTGAACTTAAGAAGAGGTTTTTAAAGGTATACACATTAGATTCTATTAAGTGAGACTTAGAAATATAATTATCACAGGATTTTTCATATGTTCAAAGAAATACCTCGTATAGATATAGACGAGATAGTGGATAAGGCATTTAGAAATGCTAAGAAAAAAGCCCTCTCTAGTAAAAAAAATATCAATGAGATTGTTAAAGAGAAAGAATCGATTAGAGTTACGGTTGCTGGAGAAAATTTAGCAGAGTCTGTTTTCAAAGTTGTAGAGAGATACCCTTCGTTTGATAGATTACCCCCATTTACAAGAGAGTTGATAGATGTAATTGTTGGCATAGATAAATTAAGACACAATTTAGGTGCTCTTTCTTTTGCAGTGAATACAATTAACGCGGTTAAGATAGAGTATATAAAAAATATTAGAAGGGCAAAGTCCTCTCAGGATGCATCATTTCTGAGAAAACAGTGCTATGGGAGATATATCTCAATATTAAAACAAGTAGAAAAAAATCTAAAATTTTTGAATAATGCGCGTGAGAAACTAAAAAATCTTCCTTCGATAAATCCTGATTTATACACGGTAGTCATAGCAGGATTTCCAAATGTAGGTAAATCTTCACTACTAAAAGCTTTAACTAACTCTGAACCTGAAATTAATTCTTATCCATTTACAACAAAAGGAATTAATGTTTCCTCATTTACCTACAATAAAAGAAAGATCCAGGTTGTAGATACACCCGGGCTATTAGATAGAGAACTTAGCTATAGGAATCCAATTGAACTACAAGCTATATCTGCATTGAAGTATCTTGCAAAATTAATTTTATTTGTCTTTGATCCAACTGAATCATGCGGTTACACCATGGCAGACCAGATGAACCTATATAATGAAATATCTGAGAGTTTTGTAGGCGTTCCATTTATAAAGGTTTTAAATAAAACAGATTTAAAAGATTGGGGTTTTAAA
>DUKX01000051.1 GCA_013329085.1 Methanofastidiosum sp.
ACCCGCCTGGTAGCGGAACTTTACCGACTAGTCACTGGTTCCGTCTACTGCGCCCCGGACATCCGCACCGCTGAAGCCGCCAAAGTCATTGAAAACATCCAGCGGGATTTAAATATTGCCCTGGCTAATAAGTTATCTATCATCCTTCACCGCTTACGGCTGAATAACCTAATTAATAAGAGATACTCTGATTTTTGGAGGAAAACATCTTGAAAAAAGCATTAATCACTGGTATAACAGGACAAGACGGTTCTTATTTAGCAGAATTTTTGCTTCATAAAGGTTATGAAGTGCATGGTATTATTAGAAAATCAAGTACATTTAATACTTCCCGCATTGATCATCTTGTTTTTGACGAATTGCAGAACCCAAAGACAAGGCTATTCCTTTACTACGGTGATATGAATGATTCTTCTAACCTAAACAGGATTTTAGAAAAGGTCGAACCAGATGAAATTTATAATTTAGCAGCGCAAAGCCATGTTAAGGTATCCTTCGAAGTACCGGAGTATTGCGCTGAAGTTGATGGTTTGGGTGTCTTAAGGCTATTGGACGGTATAAGAGAGACTGGCTTAAAAACGAAGTTTTACCAGGCCTCAACCTCCGAACTCTTTGGGAAAGCACAAGAATTTCCCCAAAAAGAAAGCACCCAATTTTATCCCCGAAGCCCTTATGCGGTATCTAAATTATACGCCTATTGGATAGTAAAAAACTATCGGGAAGCTTATAATTTATTTGCCTGTAACGGAATATTATTTAATCACGAATCGCCAAGAAGAGGCGAGACGTTTGTTACCCGAAAAATCACCAGAGCCATCGTAGCTATTCTTACAAAAAAGCAAGAATACCTCTACATGGGAAATTTAGAGGCAAAAAGAGACTGGGGATATGCGCCGGAATATATAGAATTCATGTGGAAAATGCTTCAAAACAATGATCCAGAGGATTTAGTTATCGGAACAGGAGAAACACACTCCGTAAAAGAATTCATTGAAAAGACTTTCTCCTATGTTGGCCTATCGTGGGGCAAATATGTAAAAACGGAACCAAAATACTTTCGCCCAACAGAAGTGGATATATTAATAGCAGATTCCTCCAAAGCTAAAGAAAAGTTGGGCTGGAATCCTAAAATTACATTCGAAAACCTGGCTAGAATTATGGTGGATGCAGATATGCGCGCAGCAGGCTTAAAACCTGTTGGTGAAGGAGACAAAATACTAAAAGAAAAATTTCCAAGTAAATGGTGGGAGGGCGATTGATATCCCAAACATAAACGATAAATATAAAAACATTTGTTTTTATATAAGCGATTACGGATATGGACATGCCTCCCGGGAAATTTCTATTATCAGGAAAATCTTAAGTAAATGCAGCGATACAAAAATCTATATAAAAACTGATAAACCATTAGATTTTATGAAAAAATCATTGCCACAAGATAATGTCAAATTCATTCGAACAACAAATGATATCGGAGTAGTCTTTAAGGAAAACAGCGTTATAGTAGATAAAGAAAAAACAAAAGAAAAACTCATTAACTGGTCTTCCTTATGGGGCAATTATATAGAAAACGAAAAGGCTTTTTGTAGAAAACATAAAATCGGTCTAATAATATCAGATATCACTCCACAAGTATTTGTTGTCGCAAAAGAATTGAATATTCCAGGTATAGCTATATCAAATTTTACCTGGCATTACATCTATGATTACCTTTTTGAAGACATGCCTATTGTAAATAAAATTAAAGAAGCTTATCAACTTGCATCTTTAGCATTAGATCTTCCATTCAACGAGGAGATGAAGCTTTTTAAAGAAAAAAAAGAAATATCTCTTGTGTCACGAAATGTAATCATTAATAGAAATGTTTTGAGAAAAAGGTACATGATATCTGAAAATGAAATACTTGTATATATAGGAGTAGGTAAATCATTTAACCCTTCTTTTGTGGAAAAAATGACTTTGCCATATAAAAAGGGGGTAAAAGTTTTAATATCTGCTGGTTCAAAACTTACTTTAAAAGCTCCAATTTCTTTTAAAATTCCTCCTGGTGAAACAGAAGCACAAAACTATTTAGGCATGTGCGATTTAATTGTGTCAAAAACAGGATATGGGACAATATCTGAAGCAATACAGGCACAGGTGCCTATGCTCTTACTCCAAAGGAACGGTTTTAAAGAGGACGAGCTTTTTTTAGAAAAAGTTCAAGAGCTAGGAATTGGAGGTATCATTTCGGAAAAATCTTTTTTGAGCGGGGATTGGATAAACAGAATATCTGAAATAAAAAATATGAAGATAAATTATAGAAAAATTCCAGAAAGATATATTCAAGATGGAGCCGAAGAAGCCGTTTACATATTAAAACATTTTATAGGAGAATAGTTTTATGAAACATATTAGAGTGGGAGATTTTATTATTGGAAACGAGGAACGAAAAGCAATAAATGAAGTTTTGGATAATGGAAAGATTTCTGAGGGCAAAAAGGTTAAAGAATTTGAAAAAATATTTTCTAATTTTGTTGGAACCAAGTATTCAATCGTCCTTAACTCTGGTACATCTGCCTTAATTGCTGGAATCACTGCACTAATTTACAACAACAATATAGATATCAAAAAAAGGCCATATGTAATTACTACTCCGCTAACATATATTGCAACAAGCAACGCAATAGTGTTAACTGGACTAAAACCTATATATATTGATGTTGATATTAATACCTTTTTAATTACACCAGAAAACATTAAAAAGCATCTTGATGAGATAAGTAACCCAAATGAATATTCATTTATTTTACCTGTTCATCTGATGGGTTATCCATGTGATATGGATGAAATAAATAAAATTGCCAAATATTATAATTTGCTTGTGTTAGAAGATTCTTCCCAAGCACATGGAACATTCTATAAAGAAAGAAAGACTGGTTCCATGTCTAACTTATCCACATTTTCTTTTTACATTGCTCATAATATACAAGCCGGAGAAATGGGAGCAATAACAACAGATGAATATGAAATCGTTCGTTTGATAAGAAAATTAAAAGCAAATGGAAGAATGTGTGATTGTCCGATATGTAAGAGGGCGGAAGGCAAATGTCCAAGATTAGCAGCTTATAAGGGCGAAGACGATTTTGATCCCAGATTTACTCATGAATTTATTGGCTACAATTTCAAAACAATGGAATTTCAAGCAGCGCTAGGAATAACACAAGTTAAAAAAGTAGATTGGATAATCAATAAAAGATACGAAAACGTTAAAGTTTTAAATGAAAGGTTAAACAAATATAAAAACGTACTGCAATTACCCAAGTTAGATGAAACAGTTAGTTATATGGCATACCCCATTGTTATAAATGATCCGGTAAAAATATCAAGAAAAAAGCTTAGGAAAGAACTGGAAAAACATGGTATCGAAACAAGACCACTTTTTGGTTGTATACCAACTCAACAACCTGCTTATAACTATTTAAAAGAAGAATACCAGGGAAAATTACCTAATGCAGAGTATCTGGGAATGAACGCATTTTATATTGGATGTCATCAATATTTAGAAAATGAAGATCTGGGCTATATAGAAGACGTCTTTGATAATTTACTAGGCCATCTTATATAATGAGGTGATAAAATGACTTTTTGGGATTTTAAAAAAGTTTTGGTAACTGGTGGAGCAGGTTTTTTAGGTTCATATGTTGTAGATAATTTAGAAAAAAAAGGCGTAAAGGATATCACAATACCAAGATCTTATTTGCATGATCTTAGAGTTAGAGAAAATAATAACAAAATGGTAAAAGGAAAAGATATAGTAATTCATCTGGCAGTTAAAGGTGGCGGTATAGGATTTAACTTAAAATACCCCGGCGCAATTTTTTTCGATAATTTAATGATGAACACACAATTAATGGAGGAAGCAAGACTTGCCAATATTCAAAAGTTTGTAGCCATAGGAACTGTATGCAGTTACCCAAAATTTACACCTGTCCCATTCAAAGAAGAAAATTTATGGAATGGTTATCCAGAAGAAACAAATGCCCCCTACGGCCTGGCAAAAAAGATGATGCTGGTACAGTCCCAAGCATACAGGCAACAATATGGTTTTAACTCTATTACTTTACTTATGGCAAACCTTTACGGTCCAAAAGATAACTTTGATTTAGAAAGCTCCCACGTTATCCCGGCTCTAATAAGAAAGTTTGTAGACGCAAACGAAAATAACAAAAAAGAGGTCGAAGTATGGGGAACAGGTGAAGCCTCAAGAGAATTTCTATACGTAGAAGATGCTGCAGAGGCCATTTTACTTGCTGCTGAAAAATACAATAAATCCGAGCCTGTTAATATTGGAGCAGGTTTTGAGATAAAAATAAAAGACTTAGTTGAATTAATAGCAGGGATTGCAGAATTCGATGGAGAAATAAAATGGGACACTTCAAAACCAGACGGTCAGCCGAGAAGATGTCTCGATGTAAACAGGGCAAAGAAGGAGTTTGGGTTCGAGGCGAAGGTAGATTTAAGAGAGGGCCTTAAAAAAACCATTGATTGGTATAAAACCAATATGAGAGGAAGAGGAGGAAGTATGGAAATAAGAGAAGGAATGCTTCGCAAAAAAAAGGGGGGGAGTAGAATGCAGGCAATTAGAGATCTAATAGATACAGAAAAGCTGAAGCATATTATGAACATACCGGAAAACTTTGGGGATAAAGTTGAGGTTATTGTTCTGCCTTTTAATAAGGATGAAAAAAGCAAGTCATATTATTTAATGAAAATGCAACAACACCCCGGATACATTCAGGCTTTATTAAATGATCCAGATGAGGATGTGTGGGATGACTTATAAAAATACCTTCGGTAAAATATTCAAAATTAAGTGGCCCTTTACCAGTTTAGATGAGTCTAAACTCAGACCCGCACTTGCTATTTCAGATCCTAATAATTTTGGTGATGTGGAGTTTTTATTTATTACATCGAAAGATAAAAAAATTAGCAAAAATATTATTATGATTAGTAACTCAGATTTTGCTAAGAGTTCCTTGCCCCGAGAATCCTTTTTACATCTGGATAAATCAGTTTTACTCGACAAATCTGTCTTTACCGAGGAAATTGCCGAAATGACTTCCTCATTTATGGATAGTGTTGTAAGAGAGATAATAAAAGGAAAGTCTAAGCTTCATTATGAAAAGTTTCACAAGCCAATTCAGCATAAAGATTTTATTCGGGGACAAGATCATATCCCCTATGCCGGCCGGGTCTACGACGAGAAAGAAATGACCACCCTGGTGGATTCTGCCCTTGATTTCTGGCTTACGACAGGAAGATTCGCAAAACAGTTTGAAGAGGAACTGGCAAATTTTTTAGGCGTAAAATATTGTTTGCTGACAAATTCCGGCTCATCAGCAAATCTATTGGCCTTATCTGCCCTGACTTCAAAAAAACTAGGCGAAAAAAGACTCAAGCCAGGTGATGAGGTTATCACCACAGCCGCCGGTTTTCCAACCACAATAAATCCTATTATTCAAAATAACTTAATACCGGTATTTTTAGATGTCGAGCCAGGAACTTACAACATTATGGCTGATAAAATCGAAAAAGCCATAAGCCAAAAAACCAGAGCTATTATGTTGGCCCATACTTTAGGCAATCCTTTTGACCTGGAAAAAGTAATGACAATTGCCCAAAAATATAATTTGTGGTTTATTGAAGATAACTGCGACGCTTTCGGTTCTTTATACAAAGGTAAATTCACGGGAACATTCGGTCATATTTCCACCCTTAGTTTTTATCCTGCTCACCACATTACTATGGGCGAAGGGGGCGCTCTAATCACTAACGATACTTTACTTAAAAGATTAATTGAATCCTTCCGGGACTGGGGGCGTGATTGCTGGTGCGCGCCTGGCTATGATAATACCTGCGGCAAGCGTTTTTCCTGGCAATTAGGAAACCTGCCCTACGGTTACGACCATAAATACATTTATTCCCACATTGGCTACAACTTAAAAGCAACTGATTTGCAAGCTGCCGTGGGTTTAGCACAATTAAAGAAATTACCGGAGTTTGCCGAAGCCAGGCGTAAAAATTACCAAAGGATCTACGAAGGCTTAAAGAAATATGAAGACAGGCTAATATTGCCAAAAGTTACTCCTGGCTCTGATCCCTGCTGGTTTGGCTTTTTAATCACCGTTAAGGATAACGCCGGTTTTANNTTTTTAGAAGAGAAAAGGATAGCCACCCGCATGCTTTTTGCAGGAAACATCACCCGGCAGCCCTTATTTGAAAATGTTAAATTCAGGGTTGTCGGGGATTTAGCCAATACCGACCTGATCATGAATAATGCTTTTTGGATAGGAGTTTACCCTGGCTTAACCAACGAAATGATTGATTATATACTTGATGTTTTTAATAATTTCTTTAAAACGAGGTGNNAAGTTATGAACAAGAAACCAAAAGTTGTCATTCTTTGCGGGGGGACAGGCATGCGGCTTAAAGAGGAAACAGAATACCGCCCTAAACCCATGGTTGAAATTGGAGATAGACCTATATTGTGGCATATTATGAAGATTTATGCTCATTATAATTTTAATGACTTTATTTTATGTCTTGGTTATAAGGGGAAGGTTATCAAAGAATATTTTTTTAACTATGAAATTATGAATAATGATTTTAATATTGAGTTAGGAAATTCTAAAAACATAAAGATATACAATAATAACTCCGAACAAAATTGGAACGTAACTCTGGCGGATACCGGCGAAAACGCCATGACCGGCGCGAGAGTTAAAAGAGTGGAAAAATACGTTGACGGTGACACATTTATGTTAACTTATGGTGATGGGGTGGCAGATATAAACATTCAGGAACTGTTAAAGTTTCATTACGCTCATGGGAAAATAGGAACATTAACGGGAATTTATCCTCCCTCGCGGTTTGGTGAATTACTTGTTGAAAAAAATAAAGTATTAAGTTTCAGCGAAAAACCAGAAGTACACAGCGGCTTAATCAGCGGGGGGTTTTTTGTTTTTAAGCGTAATTTTTTCGATTACCTTTGGAGTAAAGAAGATTGCATTTTGGAAAAGAAACCATTAGAACATTTAGTTAGAGATGGTGAATTGATGATCTATCATCATAAAGGATTTTGGCAGTGTATGGACACATACCGGGACTACCTGCTTCTTAATGATATATGGAATAAGAGCAGCGCTCCCTGGAAAATATGGGAAGGATGAATTTATGGGCTTTTGGGAAAACCGTAATGTTTTTGTTACCGGCTGCACAGGATTGCTTGGCTCCTGGTTAACTAAAGAATTGGTAAATAAAGAGGCAAATGTAATTGGCCTTATCCGCGATTGGGTGCCAAAATCTAATTTAATTTATGCCAATATAGACAAAGAAATTATCTCCGTCCGAGGAGAAATAGAAGATTATTTTTTGTTAGAAAGAGTTCTTAATGAATATGAAATTGATACGATTTTTCATCTGGCGGCTCAAACCATTGTTGGCACGGCCAATAGAAATCCAATCTCTACTTTTGAAGCAAATATCAAGGGGACATGGAATATTTTAGAGGCTTCTCGGCGAGCACCTTTAGTCAAAAGAATAGTTGTTGCCTCCAGTGATAAAGCGTATGGTGACCAAGAAAAACTACCTTACGATGAGAATACACCACTGGAGGGAAAGTATCCCTATGATGTTTCTAAAAGTTGTGCAGATTTATTATGCCGAGCCTATTATGAAACCTATAAACTCCCTGTTTGTGTAACGAGGTGTGGCAACTTTTATGGCGGGGGAGATTTGAATTTTAACAGGATTGTACCTGGAACTATTCGTTCAGCATTGAACAACGAATCGCCAGTCATAAGAAGTGACGGAACGCTCGTCAGGGATTACTTTTATATTGAAGATGCAGTAGAAGCGTATTTATTATTGGCCGAGAAGATGGAAAACAAAGAAATTCAGGGTGAAGCTTTTAACTTTAGCGATGAACTTCAAATAACAGTTTTAGAAGTGGTGGAGAAAATACTTAAAGTTATGGGCAGCAATTTGAAACCTGAGATATTAAATGAAGCGACAAATGAAATAAAGCATCAGTATTTATCTGCGAAAAAAGCTAGAGAGATATTGGGTTGGAAACCAGGATATACTTTAGAAGAAGGTTTAAGGAGAACTATAAAGTGGTATAGAGAATTCCTGGCTGAGGAGAAAAATAATCAATGAGAGCGTTAAAAGGAAAGAAAGTTTTAATTACGGGTTCTACGGGATTTATCGGCACCAATCTTGTAAGAAGATTTCTCAAGATTGGTGCAGAAATTCATATCCTCACGCGAACAACATCCAATAAATGGAGAATAAAAGATGTTTTAAAATATGTAAATGAGTATTGCGTTGATTTGTTGGACTATGAAAAATTAGAGCCAATTATTTTAGATATTAAGCCGGAGATGATATTTCATACAGCAATTTATGGCGGTTATCCTTTCCAAAAAGACGTTGATAAAATTATTCAAGCCAATTTTATGGGGACAGTAAATTTAGTAAATGCATGCAAAAAAGTAAGTTTTGAACTTTTTGCAAATACAGGTTCTTCTTCTGAATATGGCGTAAAGTCCAAGCCAATGACTGAAGAAGATATATTGGAACCAGCAAATGATTATGGGGTATCAAAAGCGGCCGCGACTTTATATTGCCAGGCAGTTGCAAGAAGAGAAAAAATACCTATTGTTACGTTAAGGCTTTTTTCTCCGTACGGGTATTACGAAGAGCCAACCCGATTAATTCCTTCCGTGGTTATATCGTGTTTGAAAGGGATAAATCCTGAAGTTTCATCTTCTAATTCTGTAAGGGATTTTATATTTTTTGAAGATGTAATAGATGCTTATATGAAGATAGCTGAAGCATCAGATATTAACGGTGAAATATTTAATATTGGATATGGCAAGCAACATTCGGTTGGTGAAGTGGTAAGTAAGATTGTTGAGTTAACAGGAAATAATATTCGACCCAAATGGGGAAGCGTTTCACCGCGAGCAAACGAGCCAAATATCTGGCAAGCAGATATTGCAAAAGCAAAGGATATTCTAAGATGGGAGCCAAAATACAGTTTAGAGAAAGGATTAACTAAAACTGTAAAATGGTTTATGGAAAATATGGTGCTATATAGTAGCATCTAATTATAATTGGTATGTTTAAACTTGAGTTATTGTACGGTAGAAAAGGGAGTATTATGAATCGTAGGCTTTGGGGTTCAATACCCCATATCCTTTCAGAAAAGGAGGCGAATAGTATATGTCAAACGTAAACGATTCATTAGTAGAGATTTCTAAAAATATTCGCAAGAACATTTTAAAAATGGTTACAGTATCAAAAAGTTCGCATGTTGGTTCTGCACTGTCTATTGTTGAGATTTTAGTGACTTTATACTTTAAAATATTAAACATAGACCCGTCGAACCCAAAAAAAGAAGATAGAGATAGGTTTATTTTAAGTAAAGGGCATGGTTGTTCTGCGTTATATGCTGTTTTAGCGCTAAAAAATTTCTTCCCAGAAGAAATCCTAGAGAGTTATGGTACCAATGGAGGAACGTTATTAGGACACGCAACAAAAGAAATTGTCCCTGGCGTTGAGGTTTCCACCGGTTCCTTGGGTCATGGTCTTTCAATAGGTGCAGGAATAGCATTTGCTGGAAAACATGATCATTCAAAGTATCGGGTGTTTGTTTTGCTCTCTGATGGAGAATGCGACGAAGGTTCTGTTTGGGAAGCCGCTATGTTTGCTGCTCATCACAAGTTGGATAATTTAATAGCCATTATTGATTATAACAAACTCCAAGCGTTTGGTAGAACTGAAGAAGTTAATAACCTGGAACCCTTGATTGATAAATGGAAATCTTTTGGTTGGATGGTTCAAGAAATTGATGGTCACAATTTCAGCCAGATAATAAAAGTGTTTGAAAAAATACCTTTTAAAGAAAATAAACCTGGCATTATTATTGCTCATACAGTTAAAGGTAAAGGAATCTCATTTATGGAAAATCAGTTAGTTTGGCATTACAAATCACCAAGTAAAGAGGAAATGGATCTTGCTTTAAAGGAGTTAAGTTTATATGAGGATGGCGTTTATTAATAAACTTTGCCAACTGGCTAAGGAAGATGAAAGGATTTTTTTATTAACCGGAGATCTGGGCTTTTCAGTCCTGGAACAATTCAAAGAAGCATTTCCAAAGAGATTCATCAATGCCGGAGTCGCCGAGGCAAATATGATTGGCGTTGCGGCAGGGTTGTCTTTATCCGGCAAGGTTGTTTTTGTATATTCTATTATCCCTTTTGTAACCATGAGGTGCTATGAACAAGTTAGGAACGATCTTTGTCAACAAAATTTGGATGTAAAGATAATTGGTGTAGGTGGGGGTTTAAGTTATGGTACAGCCGGCCCCACACATCATGCTATTGAAGATATCGCTATTATGAGAGCACTGCCTAATATGACCGTAGTATGTCCGGGAGACCCAATCGAAACTGAATTTGCAGTAGAACAAGCTGTATCTTACGAAGGGCCTATATATATAAGACTAGGAAAGGGCAATGAACCAAATGTACATGAAACCATTCCTGAGTTCAAAATCGGAAAAGGCATTATACTTAAGAATGGTAATGACTTGAACATTTTGGCTACGGGGAATATGCTCGAAAACGCAAAAATTGTAGCTGATAGATTAGAAAAAGAAGGCATAAACGCCAGTGTAATCAGTATGCACACGATAAAACCATTAGATGTTGATTTAATTAAAGATTTAGCTTACAGTGGAGAACCAATGTTCACAATTGAGGAACATAGTATAATCGGGGGGTTAGGAAGCGCAGTAGCTAATATATTAGCTGAATCCAACTCTCGGGTTATTTTCAAAAGAATAGCTTTACCTGATGCTTACATTAAAAATGTTGGAGATCAAGAATATTTAAGATACTTAAATAGTTTGTCCATAGAAAAAATAATGAATAAGATCTTGAAGGAAATTAATAATCAACCAGACGATAAAGCTTCAAGGAGAGGGTCCATCTCGTGAAAATAGTGGTAGTGTCAATATCCTTGTGTAAAAACTTTTATCAAATAGCTTCCCTCTAAATATACTTATGGAAAAACTAACCTAAAATGATAAAAAGCATTAAATTTAAACAAACCACCTTGAATTAAAACCCATAGCAACATCCTTTCTTGTTTGTT
>DUKX01000167.1 GCA_013329085.1 Methanofastidiosum sp.
TGAGAAACTTGCACAATTTGTTTCAGACGGGGAACTCAAAGCTGAATATCTTCACATGGAATCAGAACATTCTGCAATGGCCGCATGTATTGCAGCTTCTCAGACAGGAGCCAGAACATTTACAGCTACATCCTCTCAAGGATTAGTATTAATGCATGAACTCCTTCATTGGGCTTCTGGAGCAAGAACGCCCGTAGTCATGGCAAATGTAAATAGAGCTTTGGNNCGATACAATTTTATGCTGAAAGTAATCAAGAGGTACTAGATACTATAATAATGTCCTACAAATTATGTGAAGATAAAGAAATCCAATTGCCAGCCATGATAGGATTAGATGCTTTTTATTTATCCCACACATCAGAAATTGTTGACATCCCTGATCAAGATTCAGTTGATAAGTTTCTTCCACAATACGATCCTATGTATCCGCTCGATATAGAGAATCCACTAAGCATTGGATCTCTTTCAATGCCTCATCAGTGGTACTCTGAATTCAGGTACAAAATACAAGAAGCCATGAAGAGAGTAATACCAAAATTGAATCAAATTGAAGAAGATTTCTATAGAGAATTTGGAAGAAAATATACTGGCCCGCTGGAACTTTATAATACTGATGACGCAGAAGTTGTCCTGATTGTTTCAGGTGCGGCTGCTGGAACTGTTAAAGAAACTGTAGATATATTCAGAAAAAAAGGAGTAAAAGTTGGGCTTATTAGATTGAGAATGTTTAGGCCATTTCCTTCAGAGGAACTTAATAAAGCATTATCAAAAGCCTCTTTTGTAGGAGTAATAGATAGATCTTTCTCTTTCGGGCATGAAGGTGCAATTTTTTCTGAGTTGAAAGCATCTCTGTATGGTGTAAAGCATTCGCCCCCAATTAAGAATTTTATTCTTGGGATGGGTGGCAGAGATATCACTACAGATACAATTAGCAGATTATATAATAATTGTTTTAATTGTTTAAAGAATGATAAAATTGACAATCCAGTTGAATGGATTGATATTAAGGTGTAATTATGAAAAGAGCAGGTATACCCACTGAAGAATTTATTTATTCCGGTCACACGGCATGCCCCGGATGTGGAGCTATGCTAGTTGCTAGATATCTCCTAAAAGTTTTAGGAAAAAACACAATAATGAACATACCTGCTTGTTGTTTTGCGACAATACCCGGAACTTTTCCTGATACCTGTTTAAGTATACCCTTATTGTACAATGCCTTTGAAACAACTGCTGCTACAGCTTCAGGTGTTGAAGCGGCTTTGAAGATTAAAGGTAAAAAGGAAAAAATTACAGTTGTTGGCTTTGCAGGTGATGGGGGCACAGCCGATATAGGGATCCAGGCACTTTCTGGTGCCATAGAAAGAGGTCATGAAATAATGTATGTATGCTATGATAATGNNAAGCGTACATGAATACTGGAATGCAGACCTCTAGTCTCACTCCCATGGGGGCTACAACTACTACAAATCCAGTTGGTAAGCATGGTGGAGGATGGAGAATTAGAAATAAGAAGAATATGATGGAAATCGTAGCAGCACATAACATCCCTTATGCAGCTACAGTTAATCCATCTTATCCAATGGATTTCATTAAAAAAATAGAAAAGGCAAAGAGCATCAAAGGACCTTCATATATCCACGCTTATTCTGTTTGCCCAACTGGGTGGAGATACCAACCAGAACTTGGCTTAGAAATAAGTAGACTTGCAACAGAGACTGGAATATTTCCCTTATATGAATTTGAAAATGGCACCTACACCATAAATTATAAGAAAAAGACAAAGCAGGTCATTGAATACTATAAACTACAGGGAAGATTCAGACATTTGCCAGAGGATTTCGTTAAAGAGGTACAGATGGCCATAGATAAAGAATGGCAAAGGCTCCAAGATAAAGAAGAATGCAGTCACAGGCAAAAATTATAGATTATTAAAGCAAGATTTTTATAGAACATATGCTAACTATTGTATATTAAAAATAACTTAGATGTGTTTATTGATGAGATTTCTACATATTAGGCCTTACTTAGTATTAATATTAATAACAATATTGTTCTTATTAAGTTGGGCCCTATTTATACTTATCAAAACTAATATACCAATAAATTACCTTGATGGAGATTCTCAAGGCTATATGCTAACTGTGACAACTTTACTTTTCTCGTTTCTAGTAGGCCATTACTTCAATTCACGCTATGGGAGATATATTATGATTAGAGACTATCATATTTCAAGACATTCAAGATGCATTTCACTTATAGATATGTCCAATTCATTTACTAATAGCGAAACTCTTATGAAAAAGGTATGTGAAAAACTTAGCGATATAGCCATTATTAAAGAGTTGTGCGGTTGGAGTGGAGGATATATTGAAGAGCCTTACTATAGAAATCTATATTGCCTTTTAGAGGAAACGAAAATAATAAGTAATAAAGATTCAACAAACTACAAGATATTTTTTGATACAATAAATGAAGAGGTTTATGATTAACCCCTCTTNNATGAAGTTAATCAAAATTCTCTGAAATAAATGAATTCTCAAGAAAACTAAACACCGTTGGCAGAGATAAATTTGGATATTTACGATGGCTTCTACTTGCCTCCCTATCCTCTGTCATAATACTACTTACACTTTCAGTTCCCACTTCTAATTTTATTAATTTGGCCCTCCTCATGTTATTCCCCCCAATTATCTTCTTGGTCATCTATACAATTATGAGTTACCAAAATATGGCGTTTCATATAGAAAGAACTTCAATGGAGATAAACCAGAAAATATTTGATGAAATTGGAAAGAAAAGATTCTATAGGAAAGACAGGCTAAAATTTGTTAGAGTTGATATCAGAAAAAACAAAGACCTTTACATAACAGAAGATGAACTTACTGGAAGAGACAGGGATATCTATTTGGATTATGTCGATAAGAATTTTTATGTCAATAGATCAAACAAAAAACAGCGCAACTAGAAATTATTATTTAACTGGACGAACT
>DUKX01000232.1 GCA_013329085.1 Methanofastidiosum sp.
TAGATATGGAATGCCACCCCATGGTGGATTTGGTCTTGGCATAGATAGGCTCATAATGCAGATGCTAAATCTAGAGAATATACGAGAGGGAGTGTTATTCCCTCACGATAGAAGAAGACTTGAGCCATAGAAATATTTTATTTATTTTTTTAAGATTACTTTTTCATATTTATGTCAACAAAGATTCAAATTTATATTTATCAGAAAATATTATTTGAATAAAGTTTATAAATTCTATAAAATAAGCATAGTTTATGGGTGGAATTAAATATTATAGTACTAATCGAAATATTAATGAGGCCGGATTTATACCCTTTAAGGGGCTTGTGAGTTTTAAAGATGCACTTATGATGGGGCAGGCTCCTGACGCAGGACTATTCATGCCTGAAAGAATCCCCAATATTTCAAAAGGAGAGCTTGAAGATCTAAGGGAAAAGAGATATTTTGAAGTAGCTCACACAATTTTAGAAAAATTCCTTTATGGCGACATTGAATCTGATCATCTATTTAAATTATGTAAAGAAGCATACAATTTTAGAGTACCAATTGAAAAAGTACATGATAGAAAGTATGTTCTAAGACTTGACCAAGGCCCAACTGCTTCCTTTAAAGATTTTGCCGCTAGAATGATGGCACGACTCATGGGCGCACTAAAAGATGAAAAAAAATCATTGAACATTCTTGTTGCAACTTCTGGGGACACAGGCAGTGCAGTCGGCGAAGCGTTTAAAGGAGTAAAAGGGATAAATGTATTTATTCTATATCCCGAGGGAGAAGTATCGGGCAGGCAGAAAAAACAACTTGATACAATAGGGGATAATGTAACAACACTTGCCGTTGACGGGAAATTTGACGATTGCCAGAACCTTGTAAAAATGGCATTTCAGGACAAGGACTTGACCAATTTGAACCTAACATCTGCCAATTCAATAAACATAGGAAGGATTCTCCCACAAATGATCTATTATTTTTACGCATATCTTGAGAAATCTGAAGAAGGTGAAAAAGTTCTAATTTCCATTCCATCAGGGAACTTTGGGAATTCCCTTGGATGTGAATTTGGTAGGAGAATGGGATTACCCCTCCATAAACTCGTAATGGCAGTAAACGAAAATGATGAGTTTCCTAGATATCTAAATAATGGGAATTATCAAAAACTTTCTCCTTCAAAAGCTTGTATATCCAGTGCAATGAACGTAGGGCACCCTTCAAATTTAGCAAGATTCTTTGAACTTTATGGGGGAAATGTTGATAAATCAGGTAAAGTTCACAAATATCCTGACTTGAAAAAAATGCAAACAAATTTATTTTCGGTAAGCATATCTGACCAGAAAACAAGGGATACAATAAAGAATGTTTATGAAAAATACAATGTAGTTCTAGAGCCTCACGGAGCAGTGGGTTGGGCTGGACTTGAAGCATATTACCACGATAATGGAGATTATCCACTATCAATCTCTTTAGAAACAGCACATCCTGCAAAGTTCCCTGAAGAAATTAAGTCACTCTTAGGATTTGAGCCAGAACTACCAGAATCGATGAAAGATGTAGACATGAGACAAGGGTGCCCAATAAGAATAGAAAATGACTATTTAAAATTAAAGAAATTCTTGGAATCTACAATAGAAAACAAGTAATATCCGGCTATTTTTATTCTTATTGTATAATAATCAAAAATTATATTTTTTATTACCGCAATATTTAAATGTATATAAATATAATGAATATATATTATGGAGGAATAATATGGAAAGCAAAGGGGAGAGGATTGTAAACCTTGACCCAACAACTAGGCACGAAGGACATGCAAAACTTGTTCTTCATGTGGATGAGGAAGGGATAGTTGAAAGAGCATATTATATCTCAACGACAATGGTAAGAAGTTTCGAATCATTGACTTTGGGTAGGACTTATGAGTTTACTCCAAGGGCTTCAATGAGGATATGTGGATTATGTCCAGTATCTCATGCGGAAGCATCATGTCAGGCGATTGAAGGGGCATTTGGACTTGAAATACCACAAGATGCACTAGTATTGAGAGAGATTCTAGGTCTTGCAAGTAAGATGCAAGATCATGCACTTCACCAATTTCTAATTCTTAATGATATCATAGATGATGAAAAAATTAAAAAGGAGTCCATAGAGAGGATTCAAGAACTTAGAAGAATCGGACAAAAAATGAAGGATATTGTAGGGGGAGAAGCAATTCACCCCTCTAATTACTGCGTAGGCGGATTTCATACCAATATAAGCCAAAGAGCAGCTGCAAGTTTGTATAGGCTTGTCAGAAAGTATGAGAAGAATGCACATCTGCAAAAAGATTTGTTTATAGAAACAATAGAAAAGAAACTTGAGAACTTACCAAATAACATTGGGATATCTAATTCCAGTATTTTGGCCACACACATGACTTATGGAGATCGAAAAGAAATTAATATTGAAGCAATAAGAGAAGTAATCCCATCTAGATTTTATGGAAAAGAAGAAGAAGGCAGAACGACAAATACAATGATTCCTCTTTATTATGGGGAAACAGTTGAAACAGGACCAAGAGCAAGATTTATCAAATTTAAAAGATTTTCAGGCGATTCAGCACTTTATATCAACGTTGCAAGAGCAAGAGAAATGCTAGTTATGGTATATAGAGCTGAAGAACTTTTGGATCAGTTAGATGTTAATGGTAAGACAAAACCAGACCATATTTCGGTGAAAGAAGGAGAGGGAGTTGGAGTCTACGAAGCCCCAAGAGGAACTTTAATACATATGGCAAAAACTGACCACAATGGGATAATGAGAGATTATAGAATAATATCCCCTACAACTTGGAATATTCCAACCATAGGTAAGGCCATAGAAGGTTCACCTCAGGAATACGCCGAACTCATCATGAGATCCTATGACCCGTGTCTTGATTGTGCAACGCATTGTATAATTGTTAAGGATACAGATGGCAAGGTCATCGAAAGGAGGTATTTGTAATGAACTACCTGGTAAAAGAGAATCTTATATTGGGTTGTGGCAATCCTCTTTTTGGCGATGACGGATTTGGGCCAGAATTTGTTAGAAAACTCAAAGATGAAAAGATTGAAGATAAGTTCAATAATCTTGCTGTAATAGATTGCGGGTCTGGCATATCTCCATTTTTAAATCTAATCAACTCTTCAAAACACAAAATAAAAAATCTTTATATAATCGACTGTGGAGATTTTAAAGGAAAACTTGGAGATGTCTTGGTCTTAGATGGAAAAGAAATAGCTTCTGAAGAATTCATAAAATCTTCACACAGCATGAATATTCCTTACGAAATAAATAGATTTTCGTCTAATATCAAGCTTGTACTAGTTCAGGGAAATGTAGATCCAAACAGTATGAGCCTTGTTATGAACGAAGAAGTACGGAACGCTATAAACAAAGTTCAAAATATTATTAATATTTTTATGGAGGGATCCCAGTGAAGCCAAAAGTCGGCGTATTCCAATTAGCCTCATGTTCTGGTTGTCTTTTATCTCATCTAGACACTGGAAAGATTACAGAATTTCTTGAAGAATACGATGTAAAATATTACCCGCTAGTTATGGACGCTCGAAAAATTCCTGAAGAATTAGACCTGGCCGTATTTGAAGGCGCAGTAGGGACGATTGAAAAAGGGCACATGAAACTTGTAACAGACATAAGAAAAAAATCAAAAAAAGTTGCAGCTTTAGGAGCATGTGCTGTAACTACTGGAATACTAATGCACTCTGCAGGAAATCAAATGCCTATGCCAGAAACAGATGCATTTTTACCAATTAGTGAACTTGTAAAAGTAGATTATGCTATACCTGGATGTCCACCCAGTCCTGAAATTATCGAAAGATTTTTTGATGCATTTCTACGAAATGATGAAAAATATCTCCAGGCTTTCACAAACATTGAAGAGAATTCAGAGATTAACATCAGATACATAACTCAAAGAGCACTTTGTATCTCCTGCGGGCTTTGTACGGCAGTATGCCCAACATTGGCTTTATCCGATATCGAAGGAAAGCCAGTCTTAAGAGATGAAATATGTGTAAAATGTGGGGAATGCAGGTTCCAATGCCCAAGAAGTTACATGCCCTTAGATTACATAAATGAAACTGTCTTTAAAGATGAGAGTACATCCATCGATGAATATCTTGGGAGATATATGTCAATCTATACTGCAAGGGCCACTAATCAAGAGATATTAAAGACTGCACAAAGCGGCGGAACAACAACAGCGCTGATGAATTATTGTCTTGACTCTAGAATAATTGACGGTATTTTAACAGGCGGCAAAGACAAAGAGAAGTACTGGCTTGCAAGGTCTGCACTTGTAACAGATTACGATGAACTTCTTAAAACAACTGGAACAACATACAATCTTTGTCCAACATTAAACATACTAAAAGATGCAGCAACTTCAAATTATCTCAAGAATATAGCCATAGTTGGCCTCCCATGTGTTCATCAGGCAGTAAGAAAACTTGAGATATACCCACTATCTCTTAGAAGTGTAATTGACAAAATTTCCCTTAGAGTTGGATTGTTTTGTACACATAATTTCAGATACAATGCAATGCTAAAAATGATGGAAGAGTTAGGCGAAATACGGGCTGAAGATACATACAAAGTAGACATAGGTGCAGGTAATTACGTTATTTACTCCGTTTCAGGAGATATCCAAAAGATACCTATTGATATCGTCAGAGAGTACGAACAAGAAAGTTGTTCAATCTGCCCAGACTTTACTGCAGAACTCTCCGATATATCTATCGGATCAATTGGTTCACCAGAAGGGTGGAATACTGTGATTGTGCGAACTAAAACTGGCAAGAAAGCGTTTGAAGCCGCAGTCCAAGAGGGTTACCTTGAGATAGGAAAAGAAGATAAGATGCCAGTTGATATCGAGCTTGTAAAAAAACTTTCAAAGATTAAAAAGAACAGAAGTAAAAAGAAAATAGATAAAAGAAAGATGTACAATCTAAAAGTTCCATTCTAACGATAAAATTGTTATGAATGGTTAACTTGGGCCTTCTAAATATTTAAAAATTAGTTTTTTATTTTTATTATTGTTTAGCAATATTTAATTTCTAATTTTTACATTGTCTACTATTTTTAGCGAAAACTTTATATATTAGTATAGCAATAATAATTAATATTACTGATATTATAGAGTATCATTAGCTAAAAAATAGAGGGCATTAAGATATGAATATGGCTAAAATAAAATTTTTAAATATTCAAAAATCAAAAGTCATTCCTATATTTTTTATAGTCTTGATACTCATATCTGTTGTTTCTGCTAATGAAATGTCTGTGAAATTCACAAACAAGCCGAAAGGCGATATGATAATGTCCATGAGATTAATTGACCATTCTCAAGATTCCGTGGGGAAACTTCTTGTCACAACTGGATTTAAGAGAGGGGAACCCTACGAAAATGGGTATATCTACCTCTTCAATTATAATGGCGAGATAATCTGGAATAAGGAGATAGGGAATGTCGATAGCACAATGGCTTCAATAACAGACTCACATCCTGCCGATGCAAGATTTTATCCAAAAGATGCATACGGCATAGATTTTAACGGAAATGGGCAAAAGGATATTTTATTATTGACAGAATCTCATTTTTATATACTTACTGAACAAGGCATATCTAAAAGATATTTTAAATCTGTTCCCGTGAGCGAAATAAAATCAGGAGATATATTTGGCGACGGTAAAGAGGTGGCCCTTCTAGCCGGAGTTAATGCGAGCATGATTAGTTATGATGGATACGATTATAATTTTTCAACAATTGCAAAACCTTCAAAGCCTCTAAGCAGCATTACTTCTGCAAATCTTAATTCTAGTACTGTAGAAAGGGAGATTATTACCGGAGGTGCAAATGTTTCTGTTTATGGCTATAACTCTGGTGCATGGAGTATGATTCATTCCTATGGTACAGGGATGGACATCAAGAAAGTCATAGCTATTAATCTTGATAATGGCAGTGAGTATCAGGTAGGCGATGAAAAAATAGAGATCATTGCATTATCTGAAAAATATGTTTATTGTTTCCACCTAAAAGAATCCGGGACTCTTAGTCTTTTGTGGCTTTACCCAATAAAACAAGGGGCAGACCTTATGGTGGCCAATGTTCTTGGAGATGGAAACCTAGAGATAATTGCAGCAGGCGAAAAGGTATATGTTTTAGATAAAACTGGGGCAAGAGTATGGGAAAGCAATCTAGGTAAGGCGATATCTAACGTACATTCCTCTGACCTTAACGAGGATGGATATGGAGAAATTGTTGCAGGCTCTTCATACACCTTTAGGTTTAATAAAGCATATGGGGAGATATTCTTGTTAGATGGGCTTGGTCATCTCTTATGGGAATCTACTGATAATTACATGACTGAGTATGTTGTTATCAAAGATATGGATCACAACGGAACTCTTGATTTAGTATTAGCTGATTATGCCAACGTTATTTCAGGCTATGAAAATATGATGGGTGCAAGTAAGGCTGATATGTATTTCAGTCAGGCATTGGCTTCCTTTAATAATGAAAATTATAGGGATGCTCTTGTATATTTCAAAATAGCAAGAGAAGAGTATAAAAAAGATAAAAATACCAACAAAACTTTAGAAGCAGACGATTATATCCAAAAATGTGAGCTTTTTCTGAACACCGGCTCTTCTTATGAAATGGGGGTATATTTCTTTGACATGGGGGAATATCAAAAGTCAATCCTTTATTTTGAAGAGGCAAAAAAAGCATCAATTAACAAACAAGATTTTGACGCGGCATTAAAAGCAGACGAGATGATTGAAAAGGCAAATGGGTATTTGGAAGCCAAGAATTATGTAGACGAGGCCAATAAATACGTGTCTGAAGAAAACTTTGACAAAGCTTATTCAACCTATAATAATGCGCTCGTCATTTACCAAAGGTTAGGAGATAACCAAAAAATTACTCTTATTCAGAATAACATGTTAAAAATTGATAATTCTAAGAAAGCTTTGGAATATTTTGACATGGGAAAGAGCTATTTTTCTTCAAAAGACTACCAAAATGCAAAATCATACTTCCAAAAAGCAAG
>DUKX01000244.1 GCA_013329085.1 Methanofastidiosum sp.
TAAATCCAAGTGAAATCAAGTAAGACTTTATATCTGAAATCCCTGATTTGACTTCAAAAAGAGAGTTTGTGTTGATATCAATACCTAAAATTTCACCTTGAAAATCTGTCCTTTCCCCTATCGCACCAAGAAAGGTCCTGGCTGTTTCAATTGATCTTGCTTTCAACACAAGTAAGACTGAATCAAATCCTTTAAGCTCCGAGATTGCAACTGAGGGTCTTTTAAAAATAAGTTCAACACCTTCTATGCCGCTATCGAATAGAGAAGTTATCCCCATAGTTCCGGCAATATATGGCTTTAATGAATATCTGCTACTTAATTTATCCAAAATATCTTTACTTCTATCATCATAAAAAATATCGATTCCGTGGAATAAAAGGGCTAACATAGCACTTTCATCAGATTCTTTATTTCTTCTACAAGCTTATTTGCCTTTTCCATACTCTTAGATTCTGCTATTATCCTGACAATGGGCTCCGTATTTGATGGTCTGATATGTATCCAAGAATCATCAAGGTCAAACTTTAATCCATCTATGTCATTATATGGGTAACCTGTGAAAAACTCCTTTAGATAAGGTAGATTTTTTTCAAATGACTCTCTTGAAATAGCTATTTTGTCTTTTACCATATAATACTTTGGAAGCTCAGATACTATTGAAGAAAGAGGTAACTTAGATTTTGATAAGCCCAACATAATTAATGAAATGGCAGAAAGAGAGTCCCTTGCATATTGCACCATAGGGAGTATCACGCCCCCATTTCCTTCTCCCCCGATTGAGGCGTTGACTCTTATCATTTCTTCTACAACATTTATCTCTCCAACTTTTGCCCTTACAACTCTTCCGCCATTTGATGAAACTACATCATCAAGAGCTCTTGTAGTTGAAAGATTTGTGACAACAGTTTTATTTTGTGGGTTCATATGTTCTATAAAGAATTTTGATGCAAGAACAAGCGTATTTTCCTCTCCAATATATTGGCCTTTTTCATCTAATATGGCAACTCTATCGGCGTCCCCATCTAGTGCAAAGCCGATGTCTATATTTCCTTTTTCTCTTATGAAATCCGAAAAAGAAGCGAGATTTTCTTTTAGAGGTTCGGGATTTCTCGGGAAAGACGCTTTGGCATCACAATTTAATCTTATTACCTTAAATCCAAGTTTCTCAATAAACATAGGTATAAATTCTGAGCCTGCGGCGTTACAAGCGTCGATTGCTACGTTAAAATTATCTTTAGCAAAACAATCAAAATCAATCTTTTGAAAAACTGAATTCATATGAAGTTCTTTTGCATTTGGATCATCACATAATTTTCCAAGTTTATCGTAAGCCTGAAATTTAAAATTTTTTTCTTCTAGATTTCTTTTAATAGCGATAATCTTTTTTTCGTTAAAGAATATGCCATTGCCCTCGATGAATTTTAATCCGTTCCATTTTTCGGGGTTGTGACTCGCAGTTATCGATATACCACCCGAAGCATTTTTTATTTTTGTCACAAATTGTACTGTAGGCGTAGGTGCAATCCCAATATCGATTATATCAAATCCCAAAGCTTGAAGAGAAGAAATAACTGCATTCTTTACCATCTCCCCCGATATCCTTGAATCATTACCTATAACAACTTTACCGGGAGGGATCTCTTTTGCAAAAGATGCCACATAATTGCATATGAGCTTTGGAGATAAACCCTCACCCACTATACCTCTAAGACCAGAAACTCCGAATATTACGTCCATCCGTTCACCTTAAGGAAAATTTATTGGGAGATACACCGCAACTATTTCTTTCATCTTTTGTGAGTTCAAATATTTTTTTCATCATTTCCTCATACTCTTTTGTTAAAATAATTCCACGTCTTCCTGCTGCCCTAGAATATGTTGTTATCGCAGAATCAAAAAATAGCTCCGAAGGCTCTGATCCAAGCGATTTTGCCCACATACAAAAACTTGGAACATCTTCAGAGACTGTACCATGAATATGGGCTGCAAATCCAATCTTTTTCCCGGTATAAATCATTGTTCCAATAGAAGATTTCGCATTGTCCCCTATTACACATCCAAAAAACTGCTGCCCAGAATCAATTATCTTATCGGCAATTTTGTATTTTATTGTTCCGTATGTATCTTTTAAGTCGCTGTTTGATGTGCCTGCTCCGAGATTAACCCATTCCCCTAGGTAAGAGTGGCCAATAAATCCATAGTGCTGCTTGTTGGAATAGCCATGAAAAATAGATTCTTCTATCTCGCCCCCAATCTTACATACGTTTCCAATCGAACATTCCTGGATTCTACCACTTTTAATAAGGCAGTTGGACCCAATATAGGTTGGTCCAGCAATTCTAGAAAAGGCTCGAATTACAGTATTGTCACCTATATATACTGGCCCATTTCTTACATCAAAAACAACGTTTTTTTCAGCTTCGACACTCTTACCCACGAAAACTAGTCTTTTATCACCCATGATATCGATATCAAGAGAATTTTTATTTTGCTTAGAGCAGTAAATAGAGAATTCTCTCGTAATCTCATTACTGTTTTCATTAACTATGTCCCAGGGATATTTGATTAATATAATATTTGATATATTGAATTCTTTTAATCCTATTTTTATTAATTTTTCAATATCTTTGTACCCAAAAATATTTATAGCATCCAATGATTTTTCTTTTAAATAAATAAACGCAATTTCATTATTAAAATAATATATTCCTTCTTCCTTGATCTCTGGTCTTTCTCTCATTATTAGTCTTCCATTAATGAAGAGTATACCTCCTTTGATTGATTCTTTCAGGAAAAGACCATTCTCAGAAAATAAAGATTTTAGATAATCCCTCATCAATAAGTATGGAGTTGCCTCAGGAAAGAAAAATTCAATTTTTTCCCTCAGATTTTTAAATCCACATCTCAGCTCAAAAACAGGCCTTGAATATGTAAGGGGCAAAAAATTCTCGTAAATACTATCTTCAAATATACATATGTTATCCAAATAATCCCCTACTAATTTTTTATATGTATACATTTAAAAGTTGTGATTAAAATAAGAAAATCAATGAGAATAACCTTTGGAAGTTAGATTAGATGCAAGCTCTTGAAATATTTCTTAAAGAAATTCTTAAAAAAAAACTGGCCGTGTTGGGTGTAGGCAGTGAGCTTAGAGGAGACGATGGTGTAGGGCCATACCTTTCTGAAAAGCTTTCGAGTTTTAATAGTGAATCTTTTCTCAGCATAAATGGCGATTTAGTTCCAGAAAACTTTACTCGGGACTTAAGAAAATTTCAACCTGACAACATAATTATAGTAGATGCGGCATTCATGGGAAAATCGGCAGGCGACATTGAAATTGTCAGAATAAATGAGTTAACAGGAATCTCTTTTTCATCTCATTCAATGCCCCTATCAGTCTTAGGAAAATATCTCTCGCAAGAAATTGGGGCGAATATCTACATTCTTGGAATACAGCCCATTAACATTGATTTTGGAAGCGAGATATCTCTAGAAGTAAGAGAGGCAGCCAATAAAATATTTGAAATGATTAAAGAACGAATAGTCTAATCGCCATTCATTTTCTCTAAAAGATTTGTAATTTCAGAGTCACTCATTTCTTTAATCCTGTATTTTTTCAACAGTTGATCCCGCTGGTTTGTTTCTTGCGGTTCTTCTAGATTAATCTCTTTAACAATTACACATTCTGGTCGGGATATCTTCACAATGCCAATATCGTTTGACGTAAGTCTTACAACGGAAACACCACAACGGTGGAATTCAAAAGGGACTTCAAATCTACACTCATTACCGTAAAAGACAGTTCCAGAACTAAGTAATTTAAGCTCTCCGCCTACTATTTCACCATCAGATAAAATTACTTTAATTTCTTCTTCATATTCCCCTTTGTCAGCTAGTATCCTTACATACCCAGTGAACTTGTCAATATCATTAAGGACTTCTTTAACGAAATCGTTAAGTGAATTTGTCTTCATGTTATATTTAACTATTGTCTTTATTATGTGCCCTTTGGGGAGCTTCATATCAACACCTTAAATATTCAGTCTTTAAATCTTTCGAACGATACAATGCAAGGTGCATTCTCATTAAATTCGAAATTATATTTATATTTTAAGGATTCCCCTTCAACATTGTAATCAAGGGCGCCAAGTAATGTTATTGCCCTAAGACATGCAATCTCTTTTTGTTCGCCAATTAGTTTCTTGCAGTGAAATTTATATGGGCATTGAATGGCCTTAAAACTAAAATTTTTATCATCGCCAGCAAATTCGAAGTCATCTGGATTAAAAAATTGAGCTGTAACAAGTGCATCAATGAACATCTTGACCGTATTGTAGGGGCTCTGACCTTTTTGGAATTCCATCCCTAGCTCCCCCCAAGACTCTATGAAAGGACGTATTGCTATTGTGCCCCATTTCCTGTAAAACAGTTTGGGCCTATCAAAAAATACGTTGGCTGTTGATTCAACACCATAAAGCCATGCGTTCATAATTACTTGGGTAAATCTTAACTTTCTATCTACAGTCATTGTTTCTACCTCAATACTTTTATTAGGTTAATACCTATATCAATTCTTCTTTATTTAAGTCTTACTAAAGATGGATAATTAAATTTAAATTAAAGAATTTATCAAAACTTTCGGGGGAGTGAACAAATGAATATCTCAAGAAATGAAGATCTGAAGATGCTTGCATCACTTGATGAATGGGATTTAATTGACCTTTTGCTTTTTAATATCAAAAACCTATGGCGGGTAGATGGCCTCTACTTTTTAGGTATCGAAGAAAGGTTTGGGATGCAGGCTGCAACGGATATCGATGTTAAATGTTGGGATTATCTAGCAGAAATTGAGTCTAAGTACCTAAAACAGATGTTTTCACTTGAACCAAACCTAGAAGGACTTGCAAAAGCATTGAGATTTACAAGTTGGGCACTTGATCACCCTTCAAAAGAAATAGAAATTAAGGACGGGGTACTAATCTTTCGAATAACAGACTGCCATACACAAAAAACTAGAAAAGAAAAAGGTCTGCCCCAATTTTCATGTAAAAATGTAAGATTCAATTATCTAAAAATCTTTGTTGAAAATTTCTCACCAAATATTGACGTATGTTGTAATTTATGCCCTCCCGATGAACACCCGGAGAATGTTTGGTGTGAATGGCGTTTTACAATAAAATAACGATAGAAAAGGTTAAAAATGAGGCTAACCTAAAAATTCAAAGTGAGTATATGACTACATGGAAAAATACTTCAAACGATCTAGTGAAATGTCCTAAATGTGGCTTTGTTTTTTCAAAGCAGTATTCAAGGGTAGTATCATGCCAAACATGCCCAATGGCTACTTCGGGATGTGTTATGATAAAATGCCCTCGATGCCAAGAAGAGTTCTATCCTTAGAAGCCAATGCAATAATATTCTTTGTAGTTATATTAATACCGAAAAATATATAAAGAAATATAGAAAA
>DUKX01000173.1 GCA_013329085.1 Methanofastidiosum sp.
ATTTATAGTCGGCATATGGCCGGGCATCACTTTTGGAAATCCTTTAGTAGCTCCTTTTAAAGCCTTAACGGGTATTTTTGTTGCTATCCTGTCCAAAAAGACAAGACCTGGTATAGCAGTTTTTGGTGGGTACCTTCCTGAGGCGTTCTTAACGTACTTAACACTTGCAGTATTAAAAGTTCCATATGGACTTCCATTACCTGTCGTATACACCATATTGGTGAAGGCTTTTGCTGAAATTATCATCTTAGCTGTATTGATGGAAATACTAATGAGAAATAAAGGATTAAAACAATTTCTTCAATCAAAGGTAGGATTTTTATACCTTTGATATTTTTAATTTTTGTGAGAAAAAAACAGCTTGAAATCTTTCTTTCAAATCTAAAGGAGATGGAAGACCCTGATATGTTTGAAGAGCAGTACACCACACCAGGTGACATTGCTGCTGAGATCGTCTTATTTGCCTATCACCGAGGAGACATAGAGGGAAAGACTATAATTGACCTTGGCGCAGGCACAGGTAGGCTTGGTATAGCTTCTCTCCTATTAGGGGCTAAAAAAGTATATTTTGTGGAGAAAGATAGAAGGGCCATAGAGATTTTGAACGATAATTTAGAAACATTAACTTTAAAAAGTAATCAAATCTTAGGAGAATACGAGATAAAGGATGGTGACGTTTTAAACGTCCTCCTGCGAGGGGACACTATTGTTCAAAATCCGCCTTTTGGTACAAAAAAGAGGAATATGGATACCAAATTTTTGAAAAAGGCTTTTGAAATAGGAGATGTTGTGTATTCCTTGCACAAGAAAGGGAACTATGATTTCATAAGAAATGTTGCGTTGGAAAACAATTTTGAACTAGTGGAAAAAGAGAGTTTCAATTTTCCAATAAAAGCGATGTTTCAAGTGCATAAGAAAAGGAAAGTACTGATTGAAGTTGAACTTTATAGATTTATGAGGTGTTATGATGGAAGCGAACGTAGAGACTAAAAGAGAATTTGTTATACCAGGTGACTACATAGGTGTTGCCGAAGAATTTTTACCAGGAGATGGGGCATATGAAGAGAATGGAAAGATATATGCCACAATGGTAGGAAACTTAGACCTTGACATGTCAAGAAGAAGTGCAAGTGTTATTTCAAGAACAAATGTTTTGCCTCAGCTAAAAGAAGGGGATATCGTCTACGGTGAGATAGTATCAGTTAAACCACAAATGGTTTACGTGGACCTTCTTGCATTAGAGGGACATGCAGACAAAAAGCTTTCAGCCAATACAAAAGCTAGGATATATGTTTCGCAGACTGACAAAAAGTATGTAAAAACTATCTCCACAGAATTTAGAAATGGGGATATTGTTAGGGCCAGAGTTGTAGATACACAGGGCGATTCAATAAGACTTTCAACTGCGGAAGATTCACTTGGCGTAATCAGAGCTGTTTGCGGCGTTTGCAAGAGAACTCTTGAGAATAAGGATGGAAATCTTGAAGGAAATCTTGAGTGCAAATACTGTGGTTCAAAGGAAACAAGAAAGACAGCAGACGATTATTTGAAAGCTAAATTATGATAAGATGAAAAGAAAAACAAGAGTCTTAAGTTTTAAAATTAAGGGCAATCAAAAAGTTGAAATTGCCCGTTTTCTTTCTAAATTTGAAGATATATCTTTTAATGTATCAGATGATACGTTAAAGGTCAAAGTTTTTAATCCCGGCAGTATGGGGGATTTAGTCTATTCAATTAAAAGTTTCTTAGAAGAGATAAAGGAAAAGGAAATCAAGGAAGAAAAAGGGATTTTCACCTATAATCTCGACAGCATCTCTAAAATAGCCGGCACAACTGTTCCTGTAAAACTTCTAAAAGCGGTCCTAATTGACAAGGGATACTCATTTGAAGTAGAAAAAGAGAATGTTGTTTCTACAGCACACGTTTCAGTTGCTGCCAATATTGCAGGAGAGATATCCTACCTGTTAGAAGATCTGGGCGGAGTATCTAAGCCTGTGACAGAAATCATTGTAAGAGTTGCAATTGAATATGAGATGTTGTCTTCGGAGCTTTTGAGTGTAGGAATAGACGAAAAGATTTTTAACGATACAGAAACGGTATCTTTAAATATAAGCTATGATGATGCTCTTTCATATCTAAGAGAGTATGCAGGTGGTTAATTTGGATATAGAAGTTATAAAAAATGAAGGAAGTTTCTTGGAGTTTAGGATTATTGGTGAAGACCATACATTATGCAACATATTAAGAGAGGAATTGCTACAAAATAAAAAAGTGAAGGTGGCAGCTTACAGAATTGACCATCCTCTTCTTGACAGAAAAAGACCAATGTTCATAATAAATACAGACGGTACGGTATCGCCAAAAGATGCGCTTCTTGAAGCCATAAAGAATGTTGAAAAAGATGTTAAAGGATTAAAGAAAAAATTGCTTTAGAACGAATCTGTGTCTTCTTCAAGGACATCTTTTCTAATAATCTCTTCTCTTTTTAAAACTGAAATACCTGTTTTTTTATCAATTACCTGAATGATGACCTTTATATCAGGGTCTTCAAGATTTACCTTTGCACCCGTTGCTTCAACGATTTTTGCACCGATTTCTCTTTCAAGGTCCTGTGATTTGAAGTTGGCCTTGCCCCTTTTCTTGCACCTTACGGCAAATGTGTCACTTTTGAAGATCTTAGGCACTGCAACATCAGTTGCTTCAACCGTTATTAGATTCATGTCTGTATTGATATACCTATCAAATGGCAATACTCTGTGGATGGCACTTGTCTCATAATCCCTCAGCATCTCGGCAGCTTTTCTGGAATTCTTGCATTTTACTAGGAGCACTCCTTTGAACTTCGTTTTTTTAATCTCAAAGATCTCTCCTTCCAATGCCCATTCTACTTCCCAGATCCCGTCAAACTGCCTAGCTGTGGGAGTAGTCACGAGAAGGAATTCTTTCATTTGGTCCATACAGAAAGGAGTTAGTATTGATTTAAAAAGTTTTATATGCGCCCTAAAAAATATTTGAGAGAAATAGGCCATATAGATTTTTTAGTCTCTATATGGCGGAATACTATATGCCAGTAACACTAATAAATATAAACGTGTTACTATTTATAAAGCTTTGTGTCGTTTAAGATACTTTTTTAATTTGGCCCCCATAGTCTGTATAATGTCTTCCCACAATCTATCACAAATTTTTGATAAGCTGGCCTATCAAAGAAATTTTTTTGAACTATCAAGGGGGCTCATGTTTAGGAAAGATATATCTGAATCAAATGAAGCGTATATCTTTGTTCTAGGCAGGGAAAGGAAAGCTGCAATAACAATGATGTTTGTTTTTTTCTCAATTGATGTTGTATGGCTTAACTCTAAATTTGAAGTCGTAGATACAAAGGGAAATGTAAAATCTTTCTCAATCCACACAGGACACAAAGGAAAGGCAAAATACTTTATTGAGATGCCACTAGGCTCTTTAAAGAAGCATAATATCAAGATTTCTGACAAGATATTATTTCCCGTCTAAAGCTTGATTGCAAAACTATTAATAATAGTCCAGCCCAATTTATTTTAATGCTCATAACTGACAACCACATGCATATTGATCCTTTGAGGGGGATGGGGCTTGATGCAGTTAGGGAGTTTTCTTCCGCAGGCGGCACGCATTTCATGCTTGTCTATAAAACTGCTTATGACTCCGGAACTGAAGTAAAAACTGGCAAAGACTTTGGGAAGGCCTATGATTACGTAATTGAACTTTCAAATAAAATAAACAAGGAAACTGATGCA
>DUKX01000146.1 GCA_013329085.1 Methanofastidiosum sp.
CGATAGTAATCAGAAGTTCCGTTTGCAGATCCGTATCCTCCACGATAACCATATGGTCCACGTCTGTGGTGTCTCATCTCGTTTATTTTTGATTCATTAATGAATGACGTAAATGACATTACTAGTGACATAGGTTGCTGGCTTTATACTTATTTATAACCAGCAACCGACACCCGCTTAGGGCTTCAGAAACACTTGAGTGGTGACTTGTAAACTGCGCCAAGCTTGACGAGTAAAATCCCAATAAGGAACCACTCTTGGTGAGGATTGACGAACACCGGCAGGATGACCACTCGTTGGAATAGCAGACAACATTGTAGTCCCGATCGCTTCCCTGAGAGTGCCGTCTTTTTTGACATAATAGAATGAAACAACTCTCTGGTTGAGAGCTGTCCGAAGGTCTTCGGCTGTCATTGGTGGAAGTGAGTTACTCATGGCGAAAGTGTTAGTTGATTAATATGAAGTAAATTTAACCAATATGATTGAAAGGAAAAAATGGTAGTGAAAATAATTTGTACTAGTTACTAGGGAGTAATACATATAATGCTGTGGCAGGTCGGAGTCTACCCGATCTTCGTCCTCAAACGAACCAAGCCAACCCGAGTGGGTTGGCTTCAGTTGATATGATATTTAGATTGCTTCGACTGGTGCGAAAATCTCTGCGACCTTAATGTCTTTTGCTGCAAGTTCGCGTTCGAGGTTTTTCATGCAAACTGGGCCGATTCCAGTGTATATTGATTCAGGATGTGTAAGTGTTAAACCACAATGGCAGCATTTGTTCTCGTGAAAGAGGGCAACTTTGTTGTGAACGAGTCCATCAACAGTTGAAGGAGTTCCTCTAAGAACAACTGGATTCTGAATGGCTCCGACCATCCATCTGAAAACTTGAGCAAGACGATCATTTGCCGGAACTTCACGTGATACCCACATACGAATTTGTGGTTGGTCTGTGAAAATCAAACCTGCATAGCGTTTGCGGGTTTCGCCGTCACCAAGTAAACTGATCCATACGTTATACGCTGGCAATTTGATCTTGCGATCTTTCTTGTCGCGTTTTTGACGAATGATGGCTGTGAAGTGTGAGCCAGTTTCGACATTACGAAAGGTCAATATTGCGCGACCGGCAAGTGCAAGTACCGGAAGAGCAAGTGGGTTGACGTTTGGACGGGGTGCGGTTAAGTTTTTCATGTGGCGTGTTTGATTAATTATAAGGCAAATATAACCAGATTCCACGAAAGGAAAAAATCAGAGCAAAATTTATCTTTACAAATACTGGTGTTGGTCGGAGTATACCCTCTGCGGTTGTCAGCCGAACTAAATATAGAGTAAATCTAATACTTTAGTTCGACAGTAAAAAATCAGAGTACTATTAATTCGAGATTATTGAATATGCTAAACCTACTTTTATTCGTTCACTCGTGCCTAGCCCAAGATAGAATCTTGCCCAATCACAGAGTGGAATAATACCGATTACCCCAAAGTTATAGTATTTCTGGATATTGCCGAAGTAATAAGCCTTGCTGTCAAAGGTATTTCTCTCGCTTATGTATATCTCCTTACCTATGGTTAGTCCAATAGCCGGACCTATTTGAATAGATTCATTAATTTTAAACAGGTATCCAGTATTTACTGAGTATAGTCTGATTCTATGTGGATCATATGCAGGCCTGTTCTCGTCGGTTTCTTCGCCGCCATATGTTGCTGCTAAATTGCTGCCAATGTTAATGTAAAACTGTTGCAGTACAACAGTTCCATGAATTGCAATGTTCGACGAAGCATATGTATTAATGTCAAAGATCGATCCACCGAACCCAAGTTCTAGAATTGGTTTCTTATTATGGAAGTTACATTGCTGCGAGTACAATAGACTCGGCATTACAAGCAATAATATACAAAGCAGTTTTTTCATAATTACTTTTTTTGGTTACGACTTACATATTTAGTGATTTCGATTTCAGCTAGCGCATAAAGTGCTCCACCTGCTTGCTTAAAATAAGCGCTTGGGAAGTCCCTACCGTGTTCCCTACAAAGGGTTCGAGTAATAGCCCAAAGTTCCTCGAATGTTAGCTTCTGACGAAGAAGATCGTCCAAATCTGCAGAATCCTTAGTAAGTGGAAAGTTCTCTTCAACAAACTTTTTGAGGATAACTCTCGACTGATCGGCCGTGATTCTCATACCATTGTGAGTTTAGTTAAACATAAGCTAATATAAAACATATGGCTGAAAGGAAAAAATCCCGCAGGAACTCGCCACAAATTCCCACGGGATACCCGAAACACAGGTTTATTCGGTAACTTCTGCAAGGTCTTGTGAAAGTATCCAATCTCGCAGGTAGTCCATTTGCTGAGTAAATGGTAAACCTTTAATATGAGGAGCCTCAATAAAATCCAATAACTGTTGGTCAGTGAGCTCTTGCAGATTGATATATGCATACTGCTCACGAAAATAATCGCGGATTTGTTCGATCATGAGTTATAGTTTTAATGTAAGGCAAATATAATCCAAGATTCTGACAGGAAAAAATCAATCAGTTAAATACCTGAACTCTTCGTCAACCTGAGTTTTTAGTTTTTCTAAAGCTTTATCTCGAATTTGTCTAGTCCGTTCAGGAGAAATTTTAAGATCCTTTGATATCAAGTCCAATGTTTTGGGCTTATTGACCAGACCATAAAACTCTTGAATTACCTGGCGTTCGGTAACATTTAGATACTTCAATTTAGTAAAGATCTCTTTTCTAATCGTAGACATCATGTCGCTCGAGAATTCCTCAGTTGTCAGATCCTGGGTTGGAGGAATAAGCGAGTCTTCGTTTGGATACCGATCGTCATCAGTAGAATCAAAAGATCCGTCTATTGAAATGGTCTCGATCTTGCAGTTAATTGATAAACTCTCAACATACTCATCTGAGTACTGGTGGTTTGGGTTTAAAGTATTTAGATAATCTGTAATTTCTGAAAAAACCGGTTTACGACCAAGTTCCTGCTCAAGTACTCTTTCTGCTCTTCTTAACTTGTGCATAGCACTTTGTCTATCGCTAGTTATCTTAACAGTTGGATGTATCTGCGAGATATACTTGAGGATACTGTCTCTTATCCACCAAACAGCATATGTAATAAACTTAACTTCTCTGGTTTCGTCAAACTTATGAGCTGCTTTAATTAATCCTAGATTCCCTTCATTAACGAGATCCTCAATCGGAGCAAACACACTGAACTGGTTTGCAACACTAATTACAAACCTAAGATTCGAGTTCACTAATTCATTGAGCGCGACTCTATCCCCGGCCCGGATCCTTTTTGCTAGATCTGCTTCTTCGCTCATGGTAAGCGAGAAACTCAGATCCTTTACATCAGCTAGATACTGATTGAAAGACTCTGATTTATCTGCAGTTGTTAGCGGCCTGCTTATTACTAATGGTTTCATATTCTTATATTAACGAGAAAGTCTCTTGCGTCTCCGAGTATCAGACGTTTGATTAAGATCATATACAATCGATTGTGCAATAGTCCGTATGGCAAGATCATGTTCTGGGGATACTGTCTGTATCGTAGGTATTGTAATAAGAAAGTCTCCATCTTGAAAATGTCCAAGATAAAGTCTGATCTTTCCACGTGTACGATTGTGTATTTTAAAATCCCAAGTACGTACATCCAATAATATGGAATTATCTCGACGCTTCCATGCATCCGGTTCTGGTAAATGGTAGTTCATCATATAGAGTAGTAATTATTAGCTAAAATAATTAACTAAACTGACAGGAAAAAGTCAGTACTTACCAGTATTCTGAATGATTGAATATCTTACTTTATATACAACTTCATTAAGTGTATCAAAGAGTCTTGGGTTAAACAGAATTCTGCAATTCTTGCTGCAAAACCTATCTAATTCGTCTTGTGTTTGGCACGCATTCGCGCCATTTGTAAATTCCTCAATTTGTTTTTCCATTGTCTAGTTATTAAGGTAAGCAAATATAATCCTATCCCCCAATAGGAAAAAATCCGCCATGTTTATACTTTATTTTTCACGCTACGCTCTCGTCTGCTTTTCAGATGTTTATCTACAATATCATCTAACTCTTGCAGTTTCTCACGTTCGTATTCGGTAATAATATGTTTTTTATACCGTCTCCATGCTGGGCCAAACCCAAAGCCGAAAATCATACCGACCATATATCCAATTATGATACCGGCCATAAATACTAAGAACATTGGCATTGTTTATCAGTTTTTTATTTGTGAAATTAATTAATTATTGAACTCTTAAAGTGAATATCAATGTTTCCGTGACTAGACATTCCACTTGCACCATGGTTTTTTTCATCTTTTATGAACTCTTCTTCAGGTGAAAAGAATACATATACTCGGGATGTATCTAACAGCGACGGATTTTGCGGTATACAGTCATTCACTAAATAATTAGGTTTATACCGGGTCTTATCTCCAAGACTGATACGAGAGTATAATATAGAATTAACTGAGTATGATTCATTTGCATGAAAAATTGTAACACCATTGTAGACAACATCCTGTATACATAGTAAAATGTCTCCACTTTTATATTTGGTGTTAAATGCTAAATGATCCATCTAGTTGTATTTTTTTATTTGTGAAATCATTTGTCTGAAGTTAAGTTCTTCCTCGAGAGCAAGTTCAGCAATAATCATACCTTCTTCTACTGACCAAGTCTCATTTGGATTTGGCACGAACTTCTTTGTTTTACCAAACATGGTATAAACGCCAGTTACCAAGTTTTGGCGATCGGTTCTTAACCAGACTTTGCCTAGTTCAGTATTCCCGCTCGAGTGTCTCTCAATAACAGGCGTCCAGTTTATCATAACCCTAATTCCTTTCTTGATTCGTCATCCCAATTTGCAGGTACTTTTGCATCTATCATATATGCATAGTCGCTTGCAGCCCGGTCGAGTTCATTGAATTTAACGTCTACTGTAAGGTAGCTACCAAAATCATGAGGATTACTCTGTATGAATAATTTTGCTTGTTCTGGTGGTTCACCGAATTCTCGTATCAATTGATTTAAAAATGTACGACACTCTTTACGAGCAAGGTCAGGCTCATATGTTTCGCCTAACTGTTGACAGGGTTCGTCATACGGTACAGGTCCAAAGCTTAAATTTTCCATCTCTTATTAACTTTAAGTAAATATACCACAAATTATCAAAAGGAAAAAATCACTATTCTTCAGGTATTTCAGAACTGTTATGCTTCAGTTTTCGAGAGTACTTTTGGCCTGAACAACCTGCACAACTACATGGAGATCCAGTTGATTTGAAAACATAGAAATCTCCTGTCTTATTCAAGAAAGACTTCCATAGATTATGTTTTTTCAATCGGTTTTTAAATTTGATCTTGGTCTTGCGCTCTCGCTCTGCTTTATTTGTCATGGAATTCTGTTGTTTTTTTAATATACTATTAAAAACGAGATTGGGACCCAAGCAGAAGGGTCCCAATCTATTCGACGGATTAGGTCGAATTTAAAGAAAACAGCATACTGTTTTCGCTTCCTAACTAACTAACTTTGTATCCATCTAACTAAACCTATGTATCAGATCCTACCCTACACGAAATTATTTATCTATGACTTAAAACTAACTTTTCTCGAGTTTCTTGGGCTCGTTAATAGTTACGTTTGGTTTAAATATCATACTAGTTAAAAAGGATATACCCCATGCTTGAATTGCAGATATAATCGGTAATTCAAAAAGTTCAGGCATAAGCCAGTTCCATAACCATTTGATTGGAAATGCAAGAAGAAAAGATATAATAATACCACCAATTACTGTTAGTACCGCTACTCTAATCTGTCTCTTTGCTAGTACGCTAGGCTTTAATTGTTCGTGCATTTTATTAAATGTTGCTTTAATTCTTCTACAATCGAAGATCAAAAGGTTTTAAATACGAAACGCTAACCCGTGCTTTATAGGTTAGCGTTTCTTATCAGTTAGTCTTTGAGTGGTGACTTCCACTACAACTGATAGCCATTGCCGCCTCGCGACCTTGTGTTTAAGGCTTTACGGTTGGACTTCGCTTCTTATATAACTTGCAAGAACTTTGTATCGCCAACAAAAGTTTTTCCTTTACGAAACTTAGTACCGACGATTTGTCCTCTATCATCAAGCAAAAATTCTTGAGCAAGATGAACAAGAAAACCTCGGCGGATCCGGTTTTTTAAAGTTCTGTTAGTTTCTTTTCTTAATTCTCGATAATCTGACATTGACATATTGTCAGGTCTTTCATTGATTGGTTTTGGCGCAGTTGGCAAAACTGTAGCATTACGATGTTTCATAAGTATTGTATAATTTTAAGAAAAATATATGATAGTAAAAATTTAAAAGATAAGAGCATTAATAAACCAACCAACAAATAGGGCTACCCATGGATGTAATAATCGTGAAACCATTTCATTCTTCATATCATATTCTTTTGGTGTTATATAATGGCTGTGAAATAGTCCAATAACTAACATTAACCCAATCGCTTGATAAAAAGTCAGAACAGGAAGATTCTCGAAGACAGGTAATACAAACCAACCCCAAAACTTAAAGAGTACTAGACCCCAAGAAAAACTGGTGTAAACAAGTAATAGTCCAACGATGATAATTGCGATTATAAGTTCCATCAGTATTATTTTTTAAGTTTGCGTTTAATTTCTGCTTGCAATTTCAGTTGGTCATTGAGATCAGTTGGCACGTTTAATACGCCCATTTCTCTTGACAACTGTTTCCAGTTAGGAAGATTTAAAAATAGTCGACGCAGCCCGTCAACATAACCAGATTTAAGAGCCTTTAATTCCTGGTAATCAGGATTGTCTCGCCTCAGTGTTTTGTTTGAATTTGACATAGAAATTTATTTACTATATTTGGTTTTAAGAGATCTTAGTATAAACTCTCGATATCCTTGCATCGACCGATTTGGAAGTTTCATAGCTTATTTTACTTGATCTGTTGATTTAGTTTTATTAGTCACTATCAATCCAACCGGTCTTGCGGCCATTGGTTTTTCTTAAGTAATCAAATGGAGTAGGATAGCATATCGTTTTACCAAAGCGGCCGACTGGTACTTCCATCCAATTTTGAGTTAGCTTATTCCACTCTGTTTTCGGAATCCATTTAAAGTTCCAGAACAGATATACTATTGCAAACACGGCAAATGCAATTGGAAAGAGAATGTATATTGTCAAAAGCAATACTAGAAAATACAGAAATCTGAAGAGGTGTTTCATATTGATTTGTTTTACTTAGTTTATATTTCAGTTATTATAACTCGAGGGCTTCCCAACGCAATTCATCACCGCTACCACAATTAACGGTTTTAAGCTTAACACAATATTCGATGTCTTCAAATTCGCACATTACCTGGTTACCGATGATCTCGATTACTCGCATTAATTCTGATCTGTTTAGATCACGAACATATGCTCGAATCATTGAGCCAACTTTTGGTGCCTTTGCTTTATTTTCAGCAACTGAGACAGGCCGGTCAGGTTCTCTACGCAAAGCTTCTTGTTCAGCATAAACGATTGCCTCAATGTCAGAAACCATCTGGTCAAGGTTATCAATACTGAATTCAATATACGTGATACCTTCTCCATAATTAAGGATGGCATCTTTAATCTTGTTTCGAGTTTCTTTTGAAAAGACCATGACGTATCAGTTTGATTGTTAAGCTAATATAGAACTAATTTGCGTCAGTAAAAAATCCAGACTTACTTATAATAGGCCACGACCAACAGCACATAGCCGGCTACAATAATAAGAGCCTCAAGCATATTTAATGCGAGCATGTACCAAGGCATTTTTACACCATCTGGTTTTTTTACAAGTAGCGAAATTGCGCCAACCAAAAAACGAGAGGCATTAACTCCAAGAATGATAATGGCAAGCAAGACTAACATATTCATGTGTTTGGTTTTTAATTGTTTAAGCTAATATAGAACTAATGGACGAAAGGAAAAAATCAGTATGTTCCGTTTCTTATTTTGTCCCAAATATTATCAACATAATCTTTACATTCTTTCAAGCTCCAACTGGTTACGTCCTTAACTGCTTTGACTGCTCGCAACTTAGTTTCGTCATTGTAACACTGGATCATGAAGTCACGGTCGATAACCGAAAACACACTTTTAGGCGAGGCAATAAACGTATTACAAGAGCCTTTCCTGAACGTAAGCTGACCAGTATTGTCAATAGAAGACGAGGACGGTGCGTGCAATGTTCTAAAAATGATGCGATCTTCCAATGTTTCAAGCTCTATACAGAGCGAGCCGTTTTCCAAATAATAAATTTTCATAATGATTGGTTTTAGTCTTGATCAAGTTTACAGACTTCTCTTACAATTTCTAGGTCTTCGACCTTATCATACCCAACTCCACCACTTTCAGTTATAATGTACATAACTCCAGTTGGGCTTGGATCATGTTTCGCTGGAGTTACTCTACCCCATCCACGAAGTTTGCCTTTACCCCATGGGTACATGACTTCATACAGATAACCTGGTTTTACTTGGCTTGCGTCCATTGTCTTGTTTGTTTAATCGTTAGTTATCATCATGATCCGAACCATAATTAATGGAATCAATATGATTACACAAAGCTTGAACTTTATCTTCATCTTTCCAGAATTTGATTCTATTCCAGAATTGATCTTTACATTTAGTTCGACAAAAAGCTTGTTGATATGATTTCTTAATAAATCGTTTATTACACATAGGTCCAGCACACTGACACTGTTCGCCTACTTTTTTCTTTTTATTAAAGGCATAAACTGTAGCAGATGTTCGCATTTCTGATTTTATATCATTAACAAATTCAGTAGATGATATAAAGTAATCATCATATTGCATTGATAATGCGTATGCTTCGTCTCCCATTGTAATTAGTTTGTAATGCTAAAATATTAAGAATAGTCGAAAGGAAAAAACCCTAGTTAAACTCGCATGAAGACTTCATTACTAGGGAGTGGACAGTTTTTGATCCAGTGTATGTTATTTTTAACTTTCCAGTGTGACAGGTTGACATTGCTCGGTATTTGGATACCATCAAACACATTGAGTCTTAATGACTTAGACCCAGTACCTAACCGCCATATGAGCATTTCATTAAGATTAAGGAATGGTTCTACATCAGACTGTTCGTGTAGAGTTAGTGTAACACCGTCTACCAGGTTTAAGATCTTAGGAACGTTGCGAGACAGACTCGTATAGACAATCAGTTTTGCTTCGTTCATGGCCAGATTCTTCAACAGCTCGATGGTCTTTGGTAATTGGCCTTCAAGTAAAGGTTCTCCGCCGGTAAGCATGATTGTCTCGAATGGTTCAGACCAGTCTACGACAGGTAAAGCTGCCAAGTCGTGGTCTTTATTACAGCATCCTTCGCAAGAGCGATGGCATTTTTCCGTAACGAGTAATCTCAATGACCGCATAGTTCTTCAGTTTAATAAGACAAATATAATACCAATAGTTTAAAGGAAAAAGTCAGGCTGATTTAATTCGCTTGTATCTAAGTTTGAAGAAACCAGTTTGGATACCGACCAACCATGACGTACCAGTAAAGAGGTCGAACCTCCCGTCTTTTAGGTCATGAACAGTACCTGACATTCCAATGTACGGATTTCTCGAGCCGTTGCCGTTACGACAAGGCGGAAGCCACGTGATTTTTATCTGATCTCCATTTTTGATTGCCATATTACTCAGTTTAGTATAGCTAAAATACTAAAAAGAAATAAGAGTAAAAAATAGAGAATCATTTCACTGGTTCAAGAACATCGAGCGTCGAATCGACATTTGCTTTTCTACAGGTCAGGATCTCTGCCCATTCGTATTCCTCGCGTGATACCGCTGAC
>DUKX01000142.1 GCA_013329085.1 Methanofastidiosum sp.
TATAACTCGAGCAGAGATTAAGATGAAAAAGCTCCAGAATCAAAATGATAAATTACTATCTCCATCGCCAATAGAAGGAATGAGCTTTGAAAAGTTCTCCAACTTCCTCAAAAAAGGCGATAACAAGCTGAAATATAGCCACGATATAGAACTAGTAGATAAGATGATAAAAATGGTATTCTCCAACCTCAAGATAGACGACCGAAAGATTGTGTCAGGAAGGCTTAATCCGCTATTCCAGAGGTACCAAAAAGAGGTACTTTTTCTCAATGGGGTCGGTGGTGGAAACTAGTTATATCAGAACTTATTAATCTTCAGTAATATACCTACCCTCTACTGATATATATTAATCTATAATCATTGGGTTGTAAAACTCATCTATGATCTCTTTCATATCTTCAGGTATGTATGTCATAGCTTTCTTTTTTAGTTGTGTAGGAATACCCCATGTCGCTTCTGCAATAGCACCTGATATACAAGCTTGAGTATCAGCATCTCCCCCTAGTGATACTGCATTACGAAGTGCATCTTCGAAATTATCAGCCTCTAAGAAACATATAATTGCTTCTGGTACTGAATCAGGAGCTTTCATTGATGATACATATGTTGGTCTAATATCATCTAATTTCCTAGATAGATCATATTTAAAATTCTTTTCAATATGTATTTTTATATCTTTTTTACAACAACCACATTTCATCAAGTAGATTGCAGAAGCTACAGCCTGAGCTCCCTTAATGCCCTCTGGATGATTATGAGTAATAGAGGAGGATATATTTACCTCTTCCAAAACCTTATCTAATGTTCCATACCAATTAGCTATTGCTGATATCCTCATAGCTGCTCCATTACCGAGGCTGTTGTACGGCTTTTTATCTTTAGATACAAGCCATTGAAAGAATTGTTGTCCATATCCTCTATCTGGATACCTTTCTGCCCATTTGTAAAATGATTCTTCGTATGGAATTTTATGTAAGATGGAATCTGCAATTGCAACAGTTAATACTGTATCATCTGTAAACTTAGATCCTTCTGGAAATTGTTCAAACTTCTTTGATTTTACAGGATGATATTCATAGTATGAACCATATATATCCCCTATTATTGCTCCAAGCATAGATTCATTATACTAAGTTACGAAGGAAATGGCTTGTATATTTATTTTTTTGTTGTATTGAAGTAAACTATAAGCAGATTAGATATTCAATTAGATAAAATAATATACGATGAATAGCAAAGGATCAACATGGAATAAATGGGACTTACATGTACATACCCCTTTATCCATAAATCAAGAATTTGGAAGTAATACTGATACTGCCTGGGAAAAATATGTAGAAAAATTGTCTCAACTGCCCGAAGAAATAAAAGTTCTTGGAATTACGGATTATTTGTTTATTGATGGGTATGAAAAATTGTTGACATATAAAGATCGGCTTCCCAATATAAAATTGCTGCTTCCCAATATAGAATTTAGGTTAAATAAATTTGCCGATGGAGATAAAAGAATCAATTTGCATGTTTTATTTGATCCACAAACAGTTGATATTCAAGATATTAAGGATCAACTATTGAATTGTTTATCAAAAGGATATCTCATTACTACTGGAGAAGAATGGGATCAGACGCCTACGATTCGATCACTCGAAGAATTAGGAGCAATGATTAAAGATCAAGCTCCTGCAGATAATTCTATTCAAAGTAAGACGAATTTAAAAGTAGGTTTTGACAACATCACCTATGATATTGATGATATTTTAAAAAATTTGAAAAAATCTTGTTTTAAAGGAAAGTATCTCACAGCGATTGGATATGCGGAATGGAGTCAATTTAGGTGGAACCAATCTGCCGGAGAAAAAAGAACTTTAGTTAACAAAGCCGATTTTTTTCTCACATCAAATAATAGTGAGGATGAAATAGAAGAGCACAAGAAGGATCTAAGGGCCAATGGATTACGAGATTTGATTTTTCAATCTTCAGATGCTCATGAAATTAAAAAAATTGGAGCTACAAAACTTTGGATAAAATCAGATATTACCTTCTCTGGTCTAAAGCAGTCAATAAATGAGCCAGAGAGGGTTTTCTTGGGAGACCAATGGCCTAACTATAAAAATTCTCATCAGGTAATTACAAATATCTCAATTACAGATTCAAACAACTGGTTTGAGAACAATTTCGATTTAGAGCTTAATAGAAATATGGTAGCTATTATAGGAGGAAGAGGTTCTGGGAAATCGGCATTGATAGAAATGATTGCTGCTGGTGCTGGAATTCAAGAAGATGCAGAGGAATCTTTCCTGGTTAAAGCATCAAAGCATGTGGACTCTATTGAAGGAGCTAAGGTTACATTAAAGTGGGAAGATGGTACAGAAACGAGTAGAGAAATAGGAAGAGAACTTCTTTATGAAGAGCCTTTGATACAGTTTTTACCACAAACTGCGGTTGCTAAATTATGTTCTCCAGAAGGAGAAGCCGATTTAATAAAACAAATAGAATTAGTAGTTTATAACTCTTTAGACGAATCAGAAAGATTAGGAGCATCCAATTTTTCTGAATTGAAAGATATTGTTTTAAAGAATTTTCAGATAGATAGAGAGAATATAGAAGATCAAATTAGAAAACTGAATAAAAATATATTTGAATTGGAGGAGAAAATCAATCAAACTCCCCAGAAGAGTAAGAGGTTGACAGAATTAGAAAACAATCTTAAAAAATTAAAAGATTCTTTAATTAAATTACCATCTTCGGATAAAGCAAAACAAGACAAATTATCATACTATATTGGCATACAACAAAAGTTAAGAAAATATCTTGGCCTGAGAAAAGGAAATTTACAACGAATAGAAGATCTTTTTACAAAGCTTAAAATTTACAAAGAAGAGGCTAATTCTTTGGAAGAAGAAATCAGGGATTTCCTCGGGCTATTTGATCTTAATGAAGAAACTTTAGGAGATCTCCATGTGGACATAGATACTTCAAAATTTGATGATGTTTTAAACAAATTAAAAAAAGGATTCCACGATGAGTTTCATGCCCTCTTCGATGGCGACAATAAAACGCTATTACTTTCTGTAACAGGAGAAAGTGATGAAGGAAAAGTGGACTACAAAAATTACAAGGAATTAAGTGAAAAGATAACTGAAATAATAAATGAAACTAAATCATACGAAACAAAGATTCTTCAATATCAAAAGCAACAAAAAGAGATTGAGGAATTAAATGAACTTATTACAAACCTAAAAGTTGATATTGAGTCTACTGAAAGAATTTCGAAACCTGCATTGGTAAAATTTCAAAAGGATCGTGAAAGTAAATTCATTGAAGGACTCAGTTTTTTGTTGAAGGAAAAGGAGGTATTGGAAGACTTATATAAACCATTACAAGAAACTCTTGATAGGGGATCTGAGGCTGATAAACTTTTGAAATTTAAGATATTATTGGACTATGATCTTGAGGATCATCTCCAAAATNNAATAGGAAAGGAAACTTCAAGGAAGATGGGGTCTTAAGGAAAAGGTTAGAAAAGTTTTGGGCAGAAGTAGAGAAATCTATCTTGAGTAATGATAGCCCTACTGAGATAATTGGGCATTTTTTGGCAGAGTTTAATGAGTATGAAAATAAAGCCTTGCCAATTAATGAACAAATAAAATCATCATATTCTCTTGAAGACTTTTATAACTGGTTTTTCAGCATACAATTTTATAGTATTAAATCATCTTTAGCTTTCAATGATATTGATCTAAGATGGCTTTCCCCTGGGCAAAAAGGGATTACTCTTCTTCTTTTATTTCTTGCTATTGATAACAAGGAATTTAGGCCGTTAATAATTGATCAACCTGAAGATAACTTAGACAGCTTATCGATTTATAATGAAATTATAAAATACTTTAGAACTAGAAAGGTTTATAGACAAATTATTATTGTTAGTCACAATCCTAATCTTGTTGTAAATACGGATGCGGAGCAAGTGATCATTGCACACTATAATGGGAAAGAAAATCCTCGATTAAAGTATGATAGCGGATCACTTGAAGATCATGCGATAATCCAACCTAATACACCTGTAGAACTAATACCTGATAGAATTCTTGAAAGTGTATGTAATATACTTGAAGGAGGAAGAAAGCCCATCACAGAAAGAAACAGAAAATATGATTTATCCCCAAAATCTTAATTGGGGATTCTTTCGGTTGTACTATTTAATCCAGATGGACTAAATTTCAGATTATACCCTTTATTTTTTCTTTCTACACATCCTTCACAAACATAAATTTTGATGTCAGAATCAAAGACTTTTATAGATAATTCTTGGATTATTTTCAGTTTTGTTTTCTTGGTTTCTTTACAATCTGTATTCACAAATATAGTAAACCAAGGAGAAGAAAGAGTTTTGAGTTCCATAAGATAATAATCTTTATATGTTTTTGGATCTTTCCTTGAGTATTTAAAAACATCCGAGATTTTTTTATCCTTTATATTGATAGAAAAGTACCAATTACCTTTTGTATTAGATACCTGAGTGATTTGTTTAATACCGTATTTTGTAATGTCTATTCCTTTTATTCTTAAATGCTTTTCTCCGCTTGCATGATTAGATATATGTATATCATTTATTTTTGATTGCATAGTGTTTTCGATAAATTGCTTTATTTCTGGTGTAATGAAAACACTTCCATCTTGTGCTTGCGATATACGCAGAAGCTTGTAGACATCTCCTTCAATGAGAATATCTACAGCTACATAATTTTTGATTGAATTGCTCATATACTCACAGTATTAATATTTTGTTATAATCTTACCAGATTACCTAAACCTATTTATATAGGCATGGCAATAAAAATTAAATCCATCATGCATGTAGGCGGCTCTCTAGCCAGTCCATTGCATGATGGTCTATGTCTCGAAAGGGATGTAGGAGGTTCCGAAAGGAATCTCGCTGGTGTGGAGGGCCACTTTTGTTATACCTCCAGATCTAAATTATTTTTCTTTAATAATGAAGGAGAGTAAAGATATAAAAAAAATAATAGAATCATATCCTGATTACTTGGTTATTGATATCCATGAAATTCTTGTAGCTTTTCAGAACAGCAATCAGAAAGAAGTTGAAAGACTAATTTCTGATGTTTACAGAACTGATTATGGAAAAATTATCCTAACTACAGATGCATTTATAAAAAGGAATAAACTGGAGAAACAAAACGAGGAAAAGAAAATGGAATTAGGTAATAAAGGATATAGCATAGGTGCTACTGAATTTCTAGCGGGATTATTAACTTGTGGTTTTGACAAGGAACTTGATTGGGATGCATTAGAGACATTCTCAAAACAATATTTTGCAATGTCTGATGAAGAGAAAGAACGTATAAAATTGGAAAAAAGAAATGAAAAGAGAGAAAGAATAGAGCATTTCTTTTCTGAAATGTGTACTCCATTAGAGATCCCTTTCCCATTGTCTTTTATTTTTAGATTAATATTCCTTATTCTTTCCATTTGTTGGATTATCTGTATGGTAGGCGCAATTATTGCAATCCCAACCTTTTGGATCTTGAGTTCTTTAGGCTTAGTATAAAGTGTTAAAAGATGCTTATTTTAATAAACATTTTCGACAAGAACACTGTCCTAATGATTGATAAAGTTTCCCACATCTTCTTCCGCATAATGGACATTGAAACCATAATCGTTTTCCTCCCCCATTTACGATCGTTTCAGTAAGAGAGACCTCTACTCCATCTAATTGTAGTCGAGCCCCTATAAGCTCTTTAAGAAGATCAGAACGTATATCTCGTATCAGTTTACTTATTGTTATTGAATTTGAATAATAACCCGTCAATGATTTTATGTTTTTAATTTATTGCTATCTCCAACATTTAACTGTTGAAAGGTATTAATCTTTACATTAATTGGTTTAGCTTTGAGTCCTAATAGTAGTTTCATCATGCTATCATAATGTTTATATGATTTATCCAACTCTTTACTCAAGATCGAACAATACTTTTCATTACCAATGAAATAGCCTGAACTATCTAAATATTTATTCAATTTTGATGTTAACTGAATTATTTTGATATGAGAAATTGCTAAATTATGCAAAAGTATCTTTTCTGAAGGCCTATTTATTTTGAATTCTCTTTTTAAATCGTTAACAATTTGTATTACATAGGCTTTGTATTCTTCGTCAACCGCTTCGGAAAGCAGAGTCATATTCTTAAGACTTTTAGAATATACGTATTTTTGAGCCATAACACTTACTTCTTGAGGAAGCATTGCTATTTTTCCATCTTTTTTCTCGAGAGATGATTCTGTAACTTTCTGAATCAAATACTTAGGATTATTCTTATTTAAGTATGTTTTCATAGTTAATTTTACCTTAAAAGTAATACTCATATAACATAGGCTTTAAAGTTGTATAATAGAGGCATAAATCACATCAAATTTATAAAATGAATAGAAAAATAACTCCACTAGAGAAATTAGATTTTGAGCTAATTATACCTAAGGACAAAGGTAATTATTCAGCTTTTATCTCAATGGTAAAGTTATTGTCTATTAGTCCTAAATTCATAGATATAATTAAAGGATTTCGATCAAATGCAGGTATCAAGGGGAAAGAATTCTCCAGAGAAGATGTCTGGACTCTAGGAGAAGAACTTCATACAGATTGGAAACCAAACAAACATCCTTATAAAGTGAATTATAGTTTTTCTAAATATATCGATCACGATCAAGCATTAAATATATTTAAACTTGCTGAAGAAACGATTACAGAAATGATTAAGCAGGAGGATTTCAGATCAGCAGGTTATCTAATTCCAGGTTTCGCTTGGATAACTTTAGAAATTATGCTAACCAATAAACTTGACATCCGATGGGGATACGACAACGGAATTCAAGTATCAAGTGGCAAATTTCTATACCCACGAGAGGATAGTGTTTACATTGAAATACCACATAAAATGGCAATTCATCATCTTTTAGAAAAGATAAAAGAGCAAAAATCAAATATTAATTGGTATTTTGATTCGTACAGTTTAGGAAAAGCTCCAGAGACATTTATACTACAAGATTACGAGATAGAAATTTTAAAATATGGATATGGGAGGGGAAAGGGTAAATACACTGAATTGGCTACAGTTCTTGATAAATATAAAAGCACGGAGATTGAGGCATACACAGATGCAAATTTGCGATTTGTTTTCCAGACTTTAAAACAAAAACTAACCAAATACAACCTTGATACATTATTTGTGTGAGAAAAATTTGATAAATTACCCACACATAGAAATTATTCTCACGTTATTCTGTACTAATCATATATTAGACAGAAATAGATGGATCAACAAAATATATCAGATACATTTCTAGCAGCCACGTTAGTAGCCCTTGGATTTAAAATACTTCAAGTCAAAAAAGAAAATCCTCAAAGATGTGTGTTTCTATTTGAAACTTCACCCATTTTAGAAACATCTATTCAAGAATATCTCCTTGGGAAGCTTCAAGTAAATCCCTCCTTATTATTTCAATCGTATAAATATGTTTTGTCTTTATTGCATGATCATGAGAAATAACCTTGTTGCAGAACAAATAAGGAAGATTTACGGTAATGATCTTTCAGATTCTCAAGTCGACTTAATTTGGAAGAAAATAATTAACTTAGTTAAATTTATATACAGATAAAATGGAGAAGATAAATGAAATTCTGCTTAGACATAATATTGTAATCAAAAAAGTTGTAGGAACTGAATTGATAATAGATTGTTTGATTAGCAGTTGCGATTATGACAGCCACCCTAATGAAGGACATTTATATATTAATTCAGAGACAGGCGCCTTTCAGTGTAAGAAATGTGGTGCTAAGGGAGGTCGGAGAGAATTAATGGCTTTATTGGGAGAGCCAAATCAAGTCAAAGAATATACTCGTTATTCACCTTATGATTATAAAAAATATGAAGAAGGATTAACTTCTGATATTCAAGAATATCTTCTTAATGAGAGAGGATTAACGATGGAAACGATAAAAGATCATCATTTGGGCAATGCAAATTTTTATAATTCAAAGTGGATAACGATACCATATTTCAATGAATACGGTATCTATATGAATATGTACAAATTA
>DUKX01000065.1:0-3094 GCA_013329085.1 Methanofastidiosum sp.
CATAACTCTTGCCAAATCTCTGACCTGCTTTAGACTGGTCTATCTCCATTACATCGGCACCTACAATCTCTATTTTTTTCTCTTTGGTATATTTGTTCAATCCATCTATGATTCTGTAAATTTCTGATTCTTCAAGTCCAAGATAATCGAGGAATCTTGCACCAGTGAGAGCTTGTCTCGAACCAATATCGATGTCGACTGAAATATATACATAAGGGGTCTTAATTTTTTCAAAGACTTTTTTGAGTGCCATCTCGAAGTTTGCTTTCAATTTATTTTTTGGAAGGATAGTGACACCGTCATCTTCAAACTTTCTATAAAACTCGAAATATTCCCTTATTCGTGGGTCTCTTGCATCTTTTGCAGCATTTGGGGGGTAGTCTGAAACTCCTAGAACAAAGAGATTCTTAGGTAGTATCTTCTTTTCCTTTAAAAGGAAGTAAAGAAAAGAATCAGCGTTGAAACTGTCAACTCTGTTATATAAATAAGGGTCATCTTTTGAAAATTTGGTATTTGGATTAAATTCAATATCATGTTGGATTAATTTTAATCTCTGGGTGGGGATTATGCCGTCAAAATGGCTGTCGAGCATTACTACAGAGATATTCGTTTTCCCATACTTTTCTGCCAAAGCTTCGATGCATCCACCTGTTCCAGAATGGTCAACACCAATCATTAATGGAATATCTGGTAGTATCCTTTCTTTAACAAACTCTTTTACCTTAGAAGCATATTCTCTGCATCCGTCCGCATCTATAAAAGCAACAATATTATCAACACCGACCATGAAAAGGTCTTCTTTCTTTGGGGCAGGTATCAACCAGGGTTCAACATCTACTTTTCCCGCTTTTGTATATTTTACTTCATTGGAATCTTTTAATTTTCCGGACACAATTTCATAAGGATCGTTAATATCAGAGCCTGCATTTGATAATTTATTAAATACTGACTCTTCTCTTTCATCAGGGTCTAAGTTCAAACCAAATACCTTTATATTCTTCATTTAGTCACAAAGACATTTTTTTTAATCACCTTTTAACCTTTACTCCAAAGACTTAAATATTTATAACACTTAATGAACTTGTTAATGTAGGTGTTTGGATGCTTGATGTACCTCTATCTAAGGTTATAAAACGTGATATAATCCTGATGAAACCCAAAGACACAGTTTCAAGTGCGGCCAGAGTAATGACTAAAGACAATTCTAATGCAGTAGTGGTAGTAGACGAAGGTGAGCCTGTTGGTATAGTCTCTGAAAGGGATATCCTAAGAGAGGTTGTATCAAAAAAGAGAAAACCTTCAGAAGTAACGCTAGAAACAATAATGACTTCGCCAGTTGTTACAATTAGTAGTGGCAAGATGATAAGAGATGCCTCAGAATTAATAACTCAAGAGAAGATTAGAAATTTGGTAGTTATGGACGAAGGCATACCTGTGGCAATAATTACTCCTAGGGATATATTGTCGTTATCCTTTGAGGAGTGGAGATTTGAACCTGATGATAGTGCTATAGCCACGCCGCCTCCTGAAGGAGGTATTTGTGAGATGTGTGGCACATATACATCTGCATTAAAACTTGTCAACGGACAGTTTGTATGTGATGATTGCAAGGAAATCATGGAAGAAGAGAACTATTAACCCATATTTTGGTGCAGGTGATAAAATGATTTCCTTTGCCAGAATAGGTGTTAAAAACTTATTTTGTTATTTTATGTTTTATTGTTATTTTAAGAATTGAAGGTGGTGAGTGAATGGATGTAAGAGAAATAATGAAACGCCCAATAAAAGTAGATAAAGACCGAAAACTGTCAGACGCAATAAAATTAATGGACAAGAAGGGGGTCTTAAGACTTCCAGTAGTAAACGATGGGAAACTTATGGGGATACTGACTGCAAGCAATATAATCGAAAAGATTGGAGATCCAAGAAGCTTAAACTTAGATGTTTCATCGTTCCATATATCCTCTTCTATAACTAAAAACCCTTATACCATATCTGCAGAAGACAATGTGAAAAAAGCATTGGAATTCTTCAGAAGTGATTACATATCTATACTTCCCGTAGTTGAGGGTGAAGAAATGGTGGGCGTGATTACAAGGAGACATATGATCCCATTAGTTGAATCAAAAGGAACAATTGGCGATGCAATGACTAAAAAATATGGCACCCTATCATGGGGGGACAGAGTTATTCATGCAAGAAAACAGTACCTAGATGAGGGGATACGATACTTTGCAATTAAATCTCAAAATAATTATATGGGTCTAATCTCTGTTAAAGATCTTCTATTTGGTCTTTATAAATTCAGAAAAAATATCAATGCAAAACACCACCCAGAAACACTGATAAAGGAGTTTAAAGTCGAAGAAATATTAACTAGAGAACCTGAAATGCTTGATCCAAATTTACCCTTAGATATACTAAGAAAACAAATAGCAAAAAAGACTCAATTTGTCTACCCAGTTTCAAACTCTTCAAAAGATGTTGCTGGATTCATAGGGCACCACGAGATCTTGTTAAACGGTGAAATCAGAGCCTGATTTTGCAATAATTTTTAATATCTTATTACCTTTGAGTATATAGTGAGAGACACTATGTCTCAAGATCCGATGAAGACGTGAATCATCTGATGAACGAATTCAAAGGACCGTCATGAGAACACAGGCATATACGGCTGTGTTTGATGGAAGTCCAATATCTTGGTGAAATTTAGGTGAACATATATTTACCAATTCCTAATTTATTGAATTGCGATCGCACTCCGGTTGATCCTGCCGGAGGCTACTGCTATTGGGATTCGACTAAGCCATGCGAGTCAAGGTGTCTTCGGACGCCGGCGTACGGCTCAGTAACACGTAGGTAACCTAACCTCAGGACTGAGATAACCCCGGGAAACTGGGGCTAATATTAGATAGATAAAAGATACTGGAATGTTCTTTTATCCAAAGCTTTTGCGCCTGAGGATGGGCCTGCGTCCGATTAGGTTGTTGGTGGGGTAATGGCCCACCAAGCCTGCGATCGGTACGGGCAGTGAGAGCTGAAGCCCGGAGTTGGGGACTGAGACAAGGCCCCAGGCCCTACGGGGCGCAGCAGG
>DUKX01000065.1:3146-3293 GCA_013329085.1 Methanofastidiosum sp.
TTATTGGGCCTAAAGCGTTCGTAGCCGGATAAGTAAGTCTTTGGTTAAATCCTGCAACTTAACTGTGGGAAATCTAGGGATACTGCTTGTCTTGAGACCGGGAGAGGTTAGAGGTACTCCTAGGGTAGGGGTGAAATCCTGTAATCC
>DUKX01000092.1 GCA_013329085.1 Methanofastidiosum sp.
CGATTTCTAAGGCAACCATCTCTTCGGCCACCTTAATATAATAATCAATTGTGTGAACAGGGCTTATGGTATAGCTTAGTGCAGCTTGGGCGTGTCCGCCTACTTTTTTGATGGCCTCAATTGGAACTTCCATGTTCCTAACGTCATTTAAGGCATCAAAGATCCTAAAGATATCAATACCCCTTGTAAACGACGCCTCAACAAATTTATGGACAATATCGTCAGGGTAATGTTTGTAACCAACTAAGTTCTGCCCCCTTAAAAGCATTTGAAAGGGTGTTTTAGGTGCAACTTCCTTTAGTTTTGTGATTCTATCCCAAGGGTCTTCATTTAGATACCTTATGGCGGAGTCAAAAGTTGCCCCGCCCCACATCTCAAATGAATGGAATCCTACTTTATCCATTTCTTCAACTATCTCTAGCATATCTTCAGTTTCAAGCCTTGTGGCTATCAGCGACTGATGAGCATCCCTCAATGTTGTGTCTGTTATTTTGACCTTTGACATAATAATCTCCACCCTAGAATATAAGTAAAATCAAAAATTTACTTTAATTAGGAGCCTATGAATAAAATTAAAATCCCGTCGTATTATTAAAAGTAGTTTTCATACTTATGGGCTCCATAATATCTATATTAATTTGATTCCAAATGATTTAAAAATATTACTGTTAATTTACCTACTTAATTATCTATTTTTGTCCTATAATGGTCATATTCAAGCTAAATTCTACTTTTCTAAATTATAAATTACCACTGGCCCAAATTATTTTTCTATGGGGCTTAATATCGCCATTAAAGTCAAATAAAAATATCATATTGGCTTTATCTGGCCTAGATTAATCAAGTATCTATAAATAAATATAAATATTAGAGGATAGTAAGATTATTTAGCTATTAGATATACAAATGAAAAATTAATATTGTTTCTAATGGAATCAATAGATTAAGGAGTGATATAATGAGAAGAAGAATAGGATATCTGGAAGGTACGGATTCAAAGATATTAAGCTCTTTCATTGCGAGAGGATACAATACAATGACATTGGGGAACGGGTTAGATGGTCATGGAAAGTTTCTTGCACATATCGATTCCACTGATAAGCTCTGTGCAGTTGTTGGGTATCTCCACAAGTTCCTGCCATTGACAGACCAAAAGATAACACCAAACGATTTACTTTATGGATGCAGACTTCAGAACATCCCAGTTTTCATAATGATACCCAAAGAGGTAATGGCAGAAGGGAAAAAAGTCTTGGAAGACGTATCAGATTTTGTCAATTTTGTAGAGCCAGAATCAGCTCTTGAAGCAATTTTGGTCTTTTTAGAGAATAAATAGGAGTAATTTTTTAAGTATTATATTTTATTTTCTTTTATGTTCTCTACCTTTGACCTGAAAGAGATTTCAAAAGAACTTGCCGACCTTGAGCGGATGCGAGTTGATAAAATATATCAGCTCGGCAACGAGATAAGGATTAAATTTTTTGGTCGGGGCAGAGAAGATTTAGTTATTAAGCCACCACTTGCAGTTTTTGTCACATCTTATCCCAAGCCGGCACCAAAAAATCCAACATGGTTTGCAATGCTTCTTAGAAAACACCTGAAAGCGATGTGGCTCTTTAAAATAGAGCAGTATGATTTTGATAGAATTTTGATACTATCGTTTGGATTTTACGAGGAAGATAATCCAGTTGTAAAATTTGTTTTAATCGTCGAGATGTTTAGGGACGGCAATATATTACTGGCAAATCAAGAGAACATGATTGTCGGAATACTGTCGAGAGAATATATGAAGGATAGGACTCTTGCCCCAAAATCGATTTACGTATTTCCAGAAAAGAAAAAGGGATTTGATCTAAGCATTGATGAAATAATCGAACTCTCTAAAGAATATGAGATAGTAAAGGGGCTTGCAACACAGCTTAACATCGGTGGCCTTTATGCCGAAGAGACGTGCCTATTGGCAGGAGTAGATAAATCAAAAATTGGCATCTCAAACGAAGAAGCCGTTAAAATTAAAGAAGCTTTACTCCAATTAGAGAACTTAAAAAAAGACCCGATGATTATAAAGAAAAATGATCAGGTAGTCGATATAATCCCTTATGATTTAACATCGTACAATGGCCCTGAATACGAAAAGGTCAGATATGAATCTTTATCAAAGGCGCTCGATGAAGTTTATGGAAAGGCTGAATCTGAAGAGATTTTAAGGGAAGAGCTTTCAACTCATCAGAAAAAGATCCAGAAATTTGAAAGAATGCTCAAATCTCAAAAAGACCTTCATAACTCTTACATAGAAGAAAGGGAACTTTACAAAATATTGGGGGATTTGACATACGAAAAGTATCCTATAATTGAAGAATCGATAAAGGTCATAGAGCAGGCAAAAAAGAATTTTTCTCTCGAGGAAATTAAGACAAAGCTAGCGGAGAATAAATTAATTTCTGACGTTGACTTCAAGACTGGTATAATTACATTCAACTTTGGCACACCTCTCCCTATGGAGCTGAAAAAAGATGTCAACGAAAATGCAAATTTGTTTTACGAGAAGTCAAAAAAGATGAAGAGAAAGATTGATGGTGCAAAAATAGCGATGGATAATACCGAGGCCAAATTATTAGCACTAAAAGAAGAAGAGGAAGAATTTGAAGTTGAAAAGCCTAAGGCGATTGAAAAGAAAGCAAGGGAATGGTATGAGAGATTCAGGTGGTTTACCTCAAGTGAAGGGCACGTAATCCTTGGGGGAAGGGACTCTTCTTCTAATGAAGTCATTGTAAAAAAGTACATGG
>DUKX01000194.1 GCA_013329085.1 Methanofastidiosum sp.
TTAGGGCAATTATGCAACAAAGCAGGGTTATATGACTAATTCTCATTAGACTAATAAAAAATTCTATATTTAGAATCAAGAACATATATATTTAATACGCCCTTGGATAAGATCCCAAAACTTTTACAGAGAATATTGAGGATAACTCCTTTAATGTTAGACTTATCTTCTTATCTTTTGTATGGCCTTTGAAATCAATGAAAAAAATGTATTCCCCCATTCTCTTCTTGGAAGGTCTTGACTCAATTTTAGTTAAGTCAATCCCCGCATCATAGAAAGGTTTTATAACAGAATACAAAACTCCAGGTCTATTAACACTTGGAGATACCAATATGCTCGTCCTGTCCTTACCAGTTGGTAATGCACTTTGATTCCCTACAACAAAAAATCTTGTGAAGTTGAGTTTTTCATCTTGAACATCTTTTTTTAATAATCTTAACTTGTATAAATCAGCGGCAAATTCAGACACGAGCGCTGCGTATCTATTATCTTTTCTATTCGAAAGTTCAACTGCTGAAATCGCATTTGAAGAAGTTTCATGTATTTCAACTTTTGGCAGATAATTTCTGACAAATTTCTCACACTGTGAAAGGGTAAGATTGTGAGAATACAATACCTCTATATCTTCTAATTCCCCCCAGCAGGCAAGATTATGATGAATAGGTAATAGGTACTCTTTATTGACCTTTAAATCAAATTCAATAAGGCTATCAAGTGTCTGAGATACCCCCCCTACAAGGGAATTCTCTACAGGAACAACTCCACCTTCGCATTCACTTTTCTCAACTGCATTGAATACTTCCCATATGCTTCGTTTGAATAATATTTCGTCTGCCCCAAGTAACAAAGACGTTTCGTGACAGAAAGTGCCTTTTGGCCCTAATGTTGATACCTTCACTCACCCACCATCCTTTTGATCAATATATTGCTCTCCTTTTCAGCTTTTTCCGTGAACTCTCCTAGATATTCAGAGGCTTCTTCAAAGAATTTTATAAANNGGATTTAAAAGAGAGATGTCTGCATACAACTCAGGCTCCTGATTTAGAATTCTGCCGGCCATATCTAGCGTCAATCTATACACGGGGCTTGTACATTCACGGCTTTTTTTTATGTCAAAATCTAAATCTTTTAGAGAATGACAAAGAACAATTGCAGAAAAGTGAGTTAGCCCCTGGATCACAGCCATCATCCTGTCATGTGTTTCTGGGGACATCTCAACAATGTTTGCGCCTCTTTTGGAAAGTGTGGAATTAATCTTTTGATAGAGATTGTTATTGGATATTCTTTGAGGGCATAGTATGATAGTCTGCCCAGATATATCACCTATAGAGGGTGCAAATAAGGGGTGAGTCCCTAAAACATCTGCCTTGGATTTTAACATTTCATCTATTGGCCCTACCTTAAGCGATGTTAGATCCATGAGGAGTTTTCCTTCTCCCATAAAAGGAACTATTTCTCTTATTACGGCTATTGTAGATTCAATAGGGACTGATACAATTACTACATCACTTCTCCGGATAAGCTCTTCTTTAGGAAGAGATGTGGATCTTGAGGAAACAAGAACTTCAAATCCCTCCTCCTCAAAGATTTTTTTGAATAGCCCCCCAAGTTTTCCAGTGCCCCCTATAATTCCAACTACTGTCACTTTAGTCACCCTATTGACTTCTGCATAAGCAGATGGTCTAAAATTGTAATGGCGACCATTGCTTCGCATACTGGATTTATTCTTGGAATTGCACAGGGATCGTGCCTTCCTCCGATTTTAATTATACATTCATTTCCTTTGATATCAATTGTCTTTTGTTCATTGGAAATTGATGGTATCGGCTTTACTGCAACTCGGATAACAATATTTTCTCCATTGGATATCCCGCCAACAATCCCCCCGGCCCTATTTGTCACAAACCCCTTTTTATTCATCTGGTCATTACTTTCAGACCCGAACAAATTGGAAAGATTAAATCCTCCGCCAAATTCCACCCCTTTGACCGCACCAATAGATAAGAGCCCTTTTCCTAAATCTGCTTCAAGTTTATCAAATACTGGCTCCCCCAATCCAACAGGAACATTTTTAACAACTATCTCGACAATCCCCCCAACAGACTCACCTTGGGATTTTGCATTGAGAATTAATTGGGCCATTTGTCCAGAGAATCTTTTATCTGGGCACCATAATCTATCTTTTATTATATCTTCTCTTTTCAGGGAGTTTTGATCAATGCTAGATATTCCCATACCGCCGATATCCTTTGTAAATGAAAATAGTTCAAATCCTTTGATCTCTTTTTCCAAAACTTTTCTTGCAACAGCCCCAGCTGCAACTCTTGCAACTGTCTCTCTGCCAGAGGCTCTTCCACCACCTCTGTGGTCATACAGCCCATACTTCTTGAAGTAAGTATAATCGGCATGCCCTGGTCGGAATACACCTTTTATTTTTTCATAAGAAGAAGAGTCAACATCTTTATTGTATATGATAATTGAAATAGGGGTTCCAAGTGTTTTTCCTTCGAACACTCCCGATAAAATCTCACACCTGTCATCTTCCTTCCTCGAAGTAGAAAGCTCATCGCTTTTTGGCTTTCTTAAATTCAGCTCTTTATTAATTTCTTCTTCACTAAGAATAATTCCTGGTGGGCATCCGTCTATAACGACTCCCAACGCCTTGCCATGCGACTCTCCCCAGGTTGTAATCCTAAAAAATCTCCCGTAAGTATTTCCTCCCATTAAATCAATCTCCTTTTCTCAAGCTCTAATAAGATTTTATCACAGACCTCATATGCACTTAAACCGTCTGTATCTATAATTATATCTGCTATTCCTTCATAAACTGGCATTCTTTCTGCCATTATTGCTTCTATTTCATTCTGGGGATCCTTATTTGTGAGAGAAGGTCTTGGCGAATCTCTTTCCATCCTGCTTCTCATTGTTTGAATATCTGCCGTTAATAAAATAAAGAGAGAGCCCTTAAGTGATTCGACATTCTCTTTATCCATAAGCGCTCCGCCCCCCAAGGAGATAACAGCATTATTCTCTTTTGATACATCCTTGATGACTTTTTTCTCTCTTGTTCTGAAATAATCCCAGCCTTTTTCATTGATAATCTCCGGGATGCTTTTTGACTCTCTTTTTTCTATTATAGAGTCAGTATCAAAAAACACTCTGTCTGTGATGTCGGATAATCTAAGGCCAACTGTAGTCTTACCGACACACCTTAATCCAAATAGGAGTATATTCAATTAATGCCCCCACATATTTTTGAAAAATCCTTCCAGAAGCTTGGGTATGATTTTGAGACGCAATCTGGATCAAGAATTTTTATCCCTTCGATAAAAAGACCAGCAACTGCAAATGACATTGCCATACGATGATCTTTATAGGTTTCAATTTCAGCCCCATTTAGCTTACCAGGGATTATTACCAAGTAGTCGTTCCCTTCTTCAACTTTGCATCCAATTTTTGAAAGTTCGTTAGCAACTGCACTCAATCGATCTGTTTCTTTAAATCTCAATGTTTCAATGTTATATATTTTTGTTGGCCCTTTTGCAAAAGCTGAAACAACAGCTAGTGTTGGAACAATGTCTGGAGATTTTTTCATATCAATATCTATCCCTTTGAGTTCTCCGCCATTTAATGTCAATGACTTATCGGACCAAGAGACCTCGCACCCCATCTTTTCAAGTATATCTACAAATACCTTATCGGCCTGCTTGGAATTATTATTTAGATTCTCAATATTTAACTTACCACCGCTGATAGCTGCAACAGCCATAAAGTAAGAGCTATTTGAAAAGTCTCCTTCAACGATATACTCGCAACCAACGTATTTCGAGGGAGAAATAAAAAAATCTGAAAAGTCTTTTCTTTGAACTCGAACTCCAAACTTTTCCATTACTTCCAGGGTCATCCCAACATAAGGGCTTGATGGAACTTGTCCAGTTACTTTGATCTTCATAGAAGGGCGTGCGTATGGTGATGTCATGAGCAAAGCGCTTAGGTACTGACTGCTCTCTCTTGGTTCAAGTACTGTTTCTCCGCCAATAATCCCGTTTGAAGAGATTCTAACTGGTGGGCATCCTCTGTTTGAATCAATGGCTATACCAAGTTTCATAAGAGAATCTTCAAGACCTTTCACAGGTCTCTTTCTTACTTCCTCATCACCATCAATAGTGACAACTCCATTTACAAGTGATGCTGTTGCCATAAGAAATCTAAGGGTAGTTCCAGAATTTCCAATGTAAAGTGGGGCGGCGGGTTCTTTTAGATTGCCCCCGCTTCCTTCTATAACAAAAATAAGCCCCTCATTATTTGAATCTTCTTTTATATTTATCCCAAGTTGCTTTAAGCACGTGATAGTATAGTTAGTATCATCTGAGATAAGTGGATCGATAATCTTTGATCTTCCCTCTGCTAGTGCAGATACAAAGAGGGCCCTGTGAGTGTAACTTTTTGAAGGTGGGGCTTTTATTTTGGCATCAATATCAAAATGGATGGGTTTAATTTCTTTAATTTTCATTGTGCCTACTCCTCATCTCTAAAGCTTCTTTGGAAAATTTTTCCATCTTTTCAGAAGATGGCTTTATCCCAGTCCAGAGTTCAAATTGGGCCATAGCCTGACCGATATACATATCCAATCCATTTGCAATCTTTGCCCCTTGTTCCCTTGACCTCGTCAATAATCTAGTCTCAAGTGGGCTGTAAACAGCATCAAAAACTGTAATGCCCGATAGGTCTTTGGTAAAAAATGAATCTTCCATTGGACAATTATTTTCTTCGGGTGTCATCCCAATTTTTGTGGCGTTAACTAAAATATCAAATTCAACATCATTTCTGTCTTCCCACAATACTGTTTCAGCACCCAGATTTTTTGAAAGCTCTAGTGCCTTCTTTTCATCTCTGTTTGAGATTATTACTTCACCCTGCCTATTTGCTATACCAAATGCAATCGCTTTCCCAGCCCCCCCTGCACCAAGGATTAATACTTTTTTATTATTTATTGAAGTCAATTTTTCGATTGAGTAAACTGCCCCTATCCAATCTGTATTTGTTCCAAATAGGCCCTCATTGTTTTTCTTTATTGTATTAATCGCACCTATTTTTTGCGCCATAGTATCTATCTTATTTAGGAAGGGTACAATTCTTTCCTTGAAAGGCATCGTGACACAAAGTCCTTTGAATTGGCCCTTAAATGAACTCATGAATCTATCTAAGTCATCTACCAAAAAGTTCAGATAAACTGCATCCATATTATAGTAAGAAAATAATTTGTTATGAACGTAATACCCTATACTTTCCTTAACGGGATTTCCAATAAGCCCGTAAATATCAAAAGTATTATTAATAGAGCCAGACCTATATACATCGTTTAGATCTTCTATCGGTATCTGTCCCAGGGCTGTTTTCCCCACTCCTCTTAATGGCGCATAAGATGTGTAACTTCCCCAAGAGTTACATAGTATCCTGCTTATCTCACCTTTCTCGCCCATGAGAAAAGAAATAATTTTTTTGTTTTGACTTGATCTAGAAGATACAAGATCTTTTATTCTTAGATTGTCAGAAATATCTTTAGCATATGCAACTATCTTAACTATATCGTGACCTTGATTTTCCATTTGCAACAATATTTCTTTCAAGTTTTGCGGTGTTTCTTCAAAGTTATGGTAAGAAATAATTATATTTGTCTTTGAGTTATACTCTCTTCTTTTTGAGATTAGGTTGTGTAAAGAATCAATTGAAGATGACTCTATATCGATAAATCCAAATCCGATCTTTAATGCGTCTATCAGAGGAGAAATCCTCTCAGATTCACTTCCTTCAAATAAGCCGCCTTCATCTTTTTTTCTGTTAGTGACTATGATTCTTTTTTTGTCAAATTTATTGTTGATTTCTGATAGATCTAAATCTTTGATTAAATCTATTCTTATCTCTGCTAGCTCACCTTTTTCCAATGCCTTTTCTAAAAGAGTTGTTGCTTCTTTTTGCGATGACGGCATAATTGAAGCAGTAATCAAGACAGTCCTGCCTCCGCTAAAGATTTCTTTACAATCTCATCGTCTACCTGGATCCCATAAACAGCTTTTCCTATACCTTCTATCAAAGAATACTCAACTACCCCTTTCCTAGTTTTTTTGTCCAAAATAGTTTTCTTTATTATTTTATCAGCTGATGTTTTGAAAGAAATGTCAAGAAGTTTTGATTTTTTAAGAAGTTGAAATATCCTCTCCTTATCTTCTGATTTCAGGATCCCAATTTTTTCAGAAATAGATGTTTCAATTGCCATCCCGATGCCAACTGCCCTTCCATGCGATATCTCAAAATCTGAAAGGATCTCGATAGAGTGACCAATTGTGTGTCCAAAATTTAAAATCTTTCTAAGGCCCGATTCCTTCTCATCTTTTTGCACTATATCGGCTTTAATTTTAAGGGATGAGATAATCGCATTATCAATAAATTCTTTTTCAAGTTTAACTACTCTATCGATATTTGACTCAAGATATGTGAAAAATTTTCCATCTTTTATAATTGCAGATTTGACTATTTCAGCAATGCCATTTACTATTTCTTTATTTGGTAGAGTATCAAGAAAATCTAAATCAATATAGACCTTATTTGGAGGATAAAAGGCTCCGATAAGATTTTTTCCTGATGGATGATCTATTCCTACTTTTCCACCTATGCTGCTATCAACTTGAGAAAGAAGTGTCGTTGGTATCTGTATGAAAGGAACTCCTCTCATGTATGTGGCAGCTATAAAACCTGCAAGGTCCCCAGTGACCCCTCCACCTAAAGCAATAATCAAAGTATCTCTACCAAACCCAAGTTCAAATAGCCTATCTTCAAGCTCCTCTTTTGTCTTCCTATTTTTTGATTTCTCCCCGGCTTTGAAACATAGGATAAAAACTCGATCTTTTTTATCGAGTTTTTGAAGAATTTTATTCCCATATATCTCTTCTACATTTGAGTCGGTTATTATGGCAATTTTATGGCCTTCATATTCTTGGAATATCTCTTCAAACGCTTTTTGGAGGATATTCCTACCAACAACTATATCATATTGGCTTCTTCCAGTAGATACCTTGATTATTTCAGTTTCTGGATTGTTCATTCTATATTTCCCGTCCAAACATTCTAGATATATATTTTATTTCTCCCATCAATGCATGAAGGTCAGCAGTGCTTATTGTCTGGTCTGCATCACTTATAGCTTTCTCTGGATCGGTATGTGCTTCAACGGTTACGCCATCTGCGCCACAGGCTATTGCAGCAAGGGCCATGGGTTTTACAATATCTCTTCTTCCAGTACCGTGACTTGGGTCAACGATTACAGGTAAATGGCTTTCAGCCTTCAATACTGGCACTATGCTTAGATCCAATGTATTTCTTGTGAAATCTGAAAATGTCCTGATGCCTCTTTCACATAGCATGACCTTCTCATTTCCACCTGCAAGAATGTACTCTGCGGCTGAAAGAAATTCTTTCAGTGTGGCCCACATTCCCCTCTTTAGAAGTACTGGTTTGTCACATTTTCCAAGCTCTTTTAGCAAAGCGTAGTTCTGCATATTTCTAGTCCCAACTTGTAGTATATCTGCATATTCAGCTACAAGATTTACATCCCTTGTGTCCATTACTTCAGTACATATTGGAAGACCAGTTTCTTCCTTTGCTTCTAATAAAAATTTCAGACCTTTTTCCCCTAGCCCCTGGAAGTCTTTAGGCGCTGTACGTGGCTTGAATGCACCCCCTCTTAATATAGTGGCCCCTGAGCTTTTTACTTCTCTTGCGATGTTAATAATCTGATCCTCGCTTTCAACTGTGCATGGCCCAGCCATTACGACAATCTTTTTACCGCCTATCTCAGTGCCATTTACCTTAATAACTGTATTCTCTTTGTTAAAGGCTCTAGAAACTAATTTGTAAGGCTTTGATACTCGTACAACTTCTTCTATGTAAGGTGTGGCCCTTAATCTTTCAACATCACTTTCATCTATCGCAGATACATCTCCGATTACACCAATTACAGTTCTATTCTCTCCCTGCGATAGGTGAGTATTGAAACCAAGATCTTTTATCTTTTTGATGGTCTCTTGAACTTGGCTTTCTTCTGCACCCATCTTCATTATTATTATCATTTATATTTCCCTCCCAACTGCTTTTGCTATCTGCTTTAAATCTTCCATGAGTTTTGAAAAAGCACTCAAGGAAATAGTTTGATCTGCATCACTTATTGCCCTATCTGGGTCAGGATGTGTTTCTATCAATAATCCATCTGCGCCACAGGCAACTGATGCTTTAGCCATAGGGAGAACTAAACTCCTCCTACCAGTACCATGACTTGGATCCGATATTATAGGTAGATGGCTCTCATCTTTTATGGCTGGAATTATACTAAGATCAAGAGTATTCCTAGAGTAATCAGAGAAAGTCCTGATACCTCTCTCACATAATATGACGTTTTCATTTCCCCCATTCAGTATGTACTCTGCAGCCCCAAGAAATTCTGCCATTGTTGCCCACATTCCTCTCTTTAGAAGTACTGGTTTGTCACATTTTCCAAGCTCTTTTAG
>DUKX01000087.1 GCA_013329085.1 Methanofastidiosum sp.
GATTTCTCTTTCTTTCAAACTCTTCGGGCGTATAGCAGAATGCTTCAAGCCTATAAATTCCATCCCACAAATCCTGTACTAGTCCCATCCTTTTGATAAAATTGATACCTTCAAAATCTTTGCTAACAATGATTATGTCGTAGTCACTTTCGATTAGGTTGTCTCCTCTTGCTCTTGAACCAAAGAGAAGAACTAACTCAGTGTTAAACTCATTTTTTATCAGCCTGACTAGATCTTCTAGAGTTTCAGCTCTTTCTCTATCCAATTTAGAATCTCCCTTGCCATTGGTAGAGCAATATAAAATAAATATTAAATAGATTTACGATATCCTATTTTTTATCTTGATTTTTCTGTAAAATCTCTTGTATTTTATTAACAGGCACTACGCTCTCGTAAATAGTAACGTCGTCTATATACCATCCGTAATAATCATTAAACTGGCTATCACCAGAGTCAAAATAGAAGACAACTCTGTCAAGCCCCGGGTAATACCTTAAATCAACTGTGTGTTTAACCCATACTCCAGGCACATTGTATCCTCCAGAACTGTACCAGTCATAATCCTCATTAGGATCATAATCGGGAGCATGCTCAGGATCTTCTTTAGGATTTAGTTGTAAAAAAAGATATTTTGAACCATCGTCTGCTATAACTTGCATTAGGTCATAGCTGCTTGGCTCTGCACCTTCAATTTCCCACCATGTCCAAAAAATAAGTATAGAAGGATTAGCTAAAGGGGGAGAGATAAGCATTCCTTCGCTATAGCCTACATCATATGTACCAGTTGATTCATCGCCATACCAGAAGCTTCCAACGCCACTATGTGCATTTGGATACCCAGAATTAGATGGCGTGACCCAGTGCCATAGTCCTGTGGTAGTCCATCCCTGCTCGCCGTCTTCAAAATTGAATATTCCGCCTGCTGAGACGGAAAAAACGGATAAGAAAAATATTACGCTTACTACTATTGAAATAAAAGATATTTTCTTCATGTTTAGATTTTCTACAGATTAGTTATAAAATTAACTAGAAGACAATTATAAAAATATGGAAAAAATAAATCTATGAAAGTTGATTTATATACTCTCTATCAAAAAACGATTTAAATATGAAATGATTTAAGATGTTAGCATGGATACAAATCTTAACAAGAATCTAGAATTGATAAAAAAAATTAAAGGATTTGAACATGTTAGATTTATTTTTCTCTACGGTTCAACTTCTACAGGTAATGCAAATAAGAATTCAGATGTTGACCTCTGTATCTATTATGAGGGCTTAGAAAAAGAAGCATCTAGATTCAGACTAAAAGTTTTATCAGAACTATCAAGCGATAAATACGACATAAAAATCTTTCAGCAACTTCCACTTTATATTAAGAAAGAAGTTCTAAAGGGCATATTACTTTATTCAGATGATGTTAATTTTGTTCATGAGGTAGCTCTGGATACCATTAGAGAATTTGAATATTATAAAAGATTTTATTATGACTACATAGGGCTAGAAATGATAACATGAGGAAAGAAATTATTTTATCCAAAATAAGTGAAATTGAAGAAAGCATTCCATTAATAGCAGATAATATGCCAGAAGATTTTGAGGAATTTGAAAATTTAGGATTATTGAAGGACGGTATTTACAAAAGAATACAATATATGATTGAAAATATTCTTGATATCTGTGCTATAATCAATTCTGATATGAAATTTAGCTCACCTGGAGAAGAAGACGACATTATTAATAACCTAGTTAAAAACAGGATATTATCCCATTCTATTGGAAATAAAATCAAAGAGCTTAAAGGTTTTAGGAATATTATAGTGCATAGATATGGAAGAATCGATGATAGATTATCATTTGAATTGATAAATGAAAATCTGGGAGATTTTGATAAGATTATAGGAAGTATAAAGAAAATAATAGAAAATTGTTAATCAAATAACTCCTTGATGCTCTTCTCATAAGGCGGCTTTAAGACTCCTTTTTCAGTTATTATCCCAGAGATATATTTTGCAGGCGTAACGTCAAAAGCAGGATTAAAAACATCTATTCCTTCTGTTGCAATCCTCTTGCCGCCTATNNTTTTCTTTGGCCAAAACTGCTACCTGATAAGTTCCAATCTTATTTGCGGTGTCCCCGTTCATGGCAATTCTATCGGCTCCAACTATCACCTTCTGGATCAATCCTCGCCTCATAGAGATACCTGCCATGTTATCGCATATCAAAGTCACCGGGATTCCGTCTTCCTTTAATTCCCAGGTGGTGAGTCTTGCGCCTTGTAATAATGGTCTTGTTTCATCAGAATACACCCTAATCTTCTTGCCTGCTTCAACTGCAGCCCTTATTACCCCAAGCGCGGTGCCGTATTCTGAAGTTGCAAGAGCCCCAGCGTTGCAGTGGGTTAAAACTCCTTCTCCGGTGGAAATAAGGGGGTGCCCGTATTGCCCCATTTTTCTATTAATCTCCGCATCTTCCTTTCTTATTCTTTCTGCCTCTAAAATAAGTTCTTTTTTAATTTCTTCAATTGATTTATTTTTTATAGAGTCAAAATAGCCCATCATGCGCTCAATTGCCCACATCAAATTTACGGCTGTGGGTCTTGCATTTTTTATCTTTTCTCCTTCTCGTATAAAATTAAAAAAATCATCCTTGTTATTGCCTTTGTAACTTAATGCTGCTAAAACTATACCATACGCCCCTGCCACACCTATTGCAGGTGCTCCCCTGATGGCAAGAGTCTTTATAGCAATTTCCAATTTCTTGACATCTGTGCATGACACAACTTTATACTCACCTGGCAAAAGCGTCTGGTCTATATATTTGACCTTGTTATCCTCAAAAAATATAGTTTTTATCATTATATGGCACCCTAAAAAGGTTTAAATACTCCACTCTCATTGGCTATAAAAAACTAACGAGACCCAATATGATCGAAATAACGCCTCTTTTAATATTCAGCATCATCTGGTTTATACTGCCGCCTTACATTGCAAATATGGCACCCGCCGTTTGGGGAGGCGGCCCGCCCATTGATGGCGGAAGGAACTTTTTGGATGGAAAAAGATTATTTGGCAAAGGTAAAACCATTAAAGGCGCTTTTGTGGGAATTCTCGCTGGGATAATAATAAGTCTATTGCAACATATTGCACTTCCCTTCCCTTCCTTAGGATATGCTCTTTTGAGAGGTTTTCTAATGGGTGCGGGTGCTATTGGGGGAGACATTTTTGGCAGCTTCATAAAAAGGCGAGTAAATATTGAAAGTGGTGATTCGGCTCCTTTGCTTGATCAGCTTGATTTTATGATTGGTGCAATAATATTGGTATCCCCGCTGGGCCTTCCATCTTTTGAAGTTGTATTGATATCTATTGTTATAACTCCTTTCGTGCATTTTGTTTCTAATGTTGTATGGTATCTTGCAGGCAAGAAAGAAGTCTGGTGGTAGCTTAGGCTTTTCTTGCAAATGACATGTAACCCGTGTGGCCAAGCATCCTTGTCTTTGGCCTTGTGCCTTTTTCCTTTACCTCGTATTCTCTTATGATGCATTCGATTGATTTAACTTCAGTATAATCATATTTTGATATCTCTCTTCTAAAATCGATGACCTGCTCAATACAAGGAGAAAATGAGAATATGAATCCACCAGCCCTTAATGCCTCGTAAGCGTGGCCAACAACTCTGTATGGCTCGGGGAGGTCAAGAGAAACAAGATCAACATCCTTTTCATCGATGCCATCATAGATGTCCTTTAGCTTAAACTCCACATTTCCTTTTCCGTATGTGTCAATATTTTCTTTTGCGACCTTTAGAAAGCGCTCGTTGATATCATAAGAATAGACTTTTCCAGGAAATACTGTATATGATAATAATAGTGTCACTGCCCCTGAACCTGCCCCTGCCTCAACTACGGTGTCCCCTGCAGATATACCGGTATTTGCAATTATCTGGCATGCATCGTCTGGATTTATGGTCTGAGGCATCTTTCTCATCATATAGATATAGTCGATGAGATTTGGTTTTAATATGGAAAAATTCTTTCCCATGTGGGACTTAATCTTATCCCCATAGTTCTTACCAATAAGCTCTGATATGTCAAGCTTTCCCAGATTTGTATGAAATACCCTGTTTGTAACTGTTATCAGGTATTTCTTTCCCCTTGGGTCTAATATAAGCACTCTGTCATTTTCTTCTATCGTATGATTCACCCCTTGTAATAAATGTAAATCCAATCGCTTTAATCTTCTCAAAATACATGATACAAAGTTATTTAAATAGTTCTTAAGAGTTTTCCTTTAGAGGGGAGTTTATGAAGGTATTTGAAAAAATTTTTGACATGATTGATGTCACGAAGTATAATTATAAAAAATTGATAATATTCCCATTAATCTTAGTATTATTGTCTGTTATCATTATCTCTACGCTTGGAGTTAATCTAGGTGTTGATCTAAGGGGTGGAACACTTGCAACAGTCCAAGGCGTGGAATACTCACCTGAAATTCAAAATTATCTTATTACAAATCTAGGTGATTCAACTATTAAGGTAAGATCAATTTTCAGCCCTTTGACAGAAGGATTTATTGTAGAAACTGGGCCTGATGTTGATTCAGGAAAATTAATCAGCTTAATTAATCAGAGGTATCCAGATGTTGCTGTAAGTGTTCAGAATATTGGGCCTTCTTTGGGTGCATCATTTTTGAAGCAGGGAACTCAAGCAGTTTTATTTGCATTTCTCTTTATGGCGATTATTGTCTTTATTGCATTTAGAATGCCCATACCATCAGGTGCTGTTGTCTTCGCAGCTTTTTCTGATATGCTAATAGCTCTTGCATTTATGTCAGTTGCAGGGATTGAACTTTCAAGATACACCATAGCTGCAGTTTTGATGTTGATAGGTTATTCAGTAGATACAGATATTCTTCTTACGGCTAGAGTTCTTAAAGAAAAAGGAGATAGTATAAACGAAAGTGTAAGAAACGCAATGAGAACAGGGCTTACGATGACTTTTACTACACTTGCTGCTTTGGCAGCGCTTTACATATTTTCTACTTCTGATGTCCTAGATGATATTGCAATCGTTTTGATATTTGGACTTATAGGTGATCTTATGATGACCTGGCTCTTCAATGCCGGAGTTTTGAAATGGTATGCAATTAGAAGGAAGGGAGGGGGTGCGCTAAATGAATAAGATTCTAAAGAACGGTAGAGTCCTCCTATTAATACTTGCAGTAATATTTTCAGGAATTACAATTTATTTTAACGGCATATCGACAGGTCTTGATCTAGAAGGTGGAACTCTTGTCACATTAGAACTTGAAAGAGCCGTTACAACTGATGTAATGGAAGATACTGTTACAAGGCT
>DUKX01000171.1 GCA_013329085.1 Methanofastidiosum sp.
GCCTTAGAGTTATCCTCAAATTTATTACAATATAAAGGAAATCTACTAATAAAATTATTTCAAGGAGAATACACTAAAGAATTAGTCGACGATATAAAAAATGAATTCTATTACGTTAAAATATCAAAGCCTGAATCATCAAGGTCAGCAAGCCGTGAAACTTACATAGTATGTAAAGGATTTAAAAAGAGAAAATTAAAAATAGAAGATACAGAATTAACCGAAGAGAGCGCCTAAACCTTCAAGTGCTGATTCATCTGCTTCTTCTTTCTTTTCTTCCTTCTTTGAGTCTCCAGCTTTGTGGTCTGAAGCAGCTGCTGGTGCAGCTACAGGTGCTTGAGCAACTGGCATTGAAGCAGAGCTTATAGCTTCTTCAATATCTACACCTTCCAATGAAGATACAAGAGCTTTAATTCTAGCCTCATCGACTGCTACTCCGGCAGCCTTTAAAACACTGTTTAAATTTGCTTCAGTTATTTCCTTCTTAGCCTCATGAAGGATCATCGCAGCATATACATATTCCATAATCACACCTCCATTAATTAACCAAATAGGGCTCCTAGACCTTCTAATCCGGCTTCCCCATCTTTATCTTTATTATCTTTATTTTCCTCAACCTTATGTTCGGCTACTTTTTTTTCAGCGGGAACTGCTGATTGAGATACGCTGAGCTTATTTTTAAGTTCATCGTCCAATGCAGCACCATTTAACAATTTGGATAGACTGAGAGCCTGAGCAACACTCTTTGACATTATTGGGCCAATGGTCTCAGGAGAAACTATATTTGCACCAATTGCTAAGGATTTTGANNGCCTTTATTATGTTGCTTCTAGTTTGGGCGTCATCGATAGTTAGAACATCTCTATTAAATACTAATCCATTTTCGTAAGCAGCCGCCAAATCTGCGCCAACTTCCATTGGTTCAATTTTAAGCTGGGAAAGAATGTCACTAATTTTCTTGGATATTATTTCTCCATGCTTTACGAGTACTGCATCTCTTTCAATAGATATTGTACCCTTGTCAATTTTAGCTGGAACTCCAAGAGTTTGAAGTTCACTTACAAGTGGCCCTGGTGGCAATCCTGTACTTCCTTGAGGGATTATTATATCGGCTTTTGCAACGTCACCTGGTTTTGCTGGTGCGGGCGCTTTTGATTTTTGTAAAAGTCGGTAAATTCTAAAAGGATTTTCATTAGAAAAAACGAAAGCCGCTCCTGCATTAATATGATCTTTAAGGGATTCCTTTTCAGTTTTTTCAAGAGCTATCTTCATTAACTTATTTTTTGACATCCTAAAAGTAACTTTGCCCCTCAGTTCTTCCCTTATATTCTGTAACTGTTTTGCAGGTATTCCTTGAAGTTCAACTACCCCCACAACAGGAGAAGATGAAATCATATCCCTCAGAGAGTTAACCTCTTCTGCTTTCCATTCAGCTACGTCCCCTTTAACTGCTACTCTTCCCTTCATTTAAAATCCTCCAGTTTTACTGCAGGCCCCATAGAAGTCTTTATGTAAATTGACTTTATGTTGTCGAATCCTTTCTCAAGTTTCTTTTCAAAAAACTTTACAATTTCTGTAATGTTTTCCGCTAACATCTCATCGTCCATTTTTTCGGAGCCAACAAACATGTGAATAACGGACTGATTGTAGCTTTTTATTTTAACTGTTTTTTTCAGTTTATTTAATATAGGTTCAAGCGAAGCAGTTGGAGGCAAAGGTGCGGGTGTTTTTCCTCTTGGCGCAAATATTGGACCTAATGATTTTCCAACTAAGGTCATAAAATCTGTTTGCGCTATGAAAAAATCGTGAGAATTTGCAATTTTTTTTGCAAGTATTTTGTCCTTTGCGAATTTTTCTATGTCTTCTTGATCAAATACAGACAAGTTTTCCTTTTTGGCTCTTAATGCCATATCCCCTGAAGCAAAGATCCCAATCTTCACATCTTTGCCTCTTCCATTAGGTAAAACAAAGTCTTCTTTGATTCGGTTTTGTGTTTTTTTCATGTCTAGCCCTTGGAGATTTATACTCATCTCCATTGACTGTGTGAAGTTTCTCGGCTTTGATGTTTCTTTTGCCTTCTTCACTGCTCGTAATACAGCCTCTTTCAAAACGATTCCTCCTTATTTAATTATATTATCGTATTTTCCTTCTTTTATCTCGTTTTGGACTACTCTTGGGTCTTTACCCTCACAAGTTACGCCCATAGAAACACATGTCCCTAGAATCTCTTTAACTACTCCTGCAATATCAGGAGATAATGAAGAAGGTTCCTTCATCTTAGCAATTTTAACAAGTGCATCTATACTAATATCCCCAACTTTACTTGAAGACGGTGTAGAAGATCCTTTTTCTAATTTAAGATCTTTAAGAATTAATGCGGATGCAGGAGGAACGCCGACTTCAACTCTGAAGTTCTTTTTGTCATCAACAAAAATTTTAACTGGAACTTTCATTCCTTGAAAATCTTTCGTTTTTTCATTTATTTCGGCGACAACCTTTCCCACATTAATACCAAGTGGCCCCAAAGCAGGTCCTAAAGGTGGACCAGCAGTAGCCTTTCCTCCATCGACAAGTGAGGTAACTGATCTCTCTTTTCCCATTATATCACCACTAGCTCTTTTTCTCTATAATCCTGACATAATCTCCTTTAACGGTAACGGGTATCGGCACCATTGCTTCAAGAAGTTCAACTGTAAGTTCTTCTTTACCTTTATCTACCCTTATAATCTTAGCTTTTTCGCCCTTAAATGGACCTGCAATTAGCTCTACAATGTCACCTTTTGCAAGACCAGATACCGATGGCTTGGCCTCTAAGAAATGACTTATTTCATCAAAGGCAATTTTACCTTCAAGAATCCCCCTTACATTTCGAAGGCCTTGAATAGCTTCTTCTACAGCCCCTTTATCACTCGCCTCAATGAAAACATACCCTTTTAAGGTTTCTGGTGCTAAGACTGCATAAATTTTAAGGTTGTTAGTTTTTACTTTTCCCTCTATCATCTTTGCTACATTCTGTTCTTGATTAACAGCTACCT